>CAMCCU010000021.1 GCA_945872975.1 Pedosphaera parvula Ellin514 | reverse complement strand
AACTTGTCGAGAGACTGCTTGCGCTCGGCGAGAGCTTTCTGGAAGACGGCGTTGGCCGCGACCCAGCCGGGCGCGGAATCGTTCGAGCCTTCGATGACGACATTGTCCACGATGAAGCTGCGACCGCAGCAATACTCGAAGGCAAAGCCACCTTCCGGCAGATCCTTGGTCTTGAGCTTGATGGACCCGCCGTCCACCGCGCCATCCACGAGCTGCTCCAGCGTGAACTCATTCGTCGCGGCTCTCGTGATGCGGACGCCGTAGTTGTGTCCGGTCTTGTAACCGGTCTCGCCGATGCTGCCGCGGCTTTTTGAATCCGTGCCGGGATAATCCACGTGCACGCTCGTCGCTCCACCGGGATTACCGTCGATGAGAATGTTGCCGCCCTCGATGCCGCCGTTGTCGTTGAAATCGCGCGCGGCGATCACATAGCCAATGCGCTCCGCAGAATTGCCTTTGCCGTCCAGCTTCGTCGCCACCAGATCGAACGTCACCTGAATCCAATGCCCCGTCTCGGACGGCCGCCACTCGAACGCGTCTTTCGTGCTCAGCCAGCGATCGCCGGAACCGCCGCCTTCGATGATTTCCAACGCGCCATCCTTCACGCGAGCGGCGGGTGCCTTGTCTGAATCGAGCGTCACGGCGGGCGAGCCGGCAGGCGCGTCATCCGTGGGTGCGGTGTTCGACCAGTGCTTCGTCAACGGTTCGCCAGCGTTGAATCCGTCCGTGAACAACACCCAGCCCGCCGGACGATTCGTCGCCTGCCACGTCTTGAACTGGCTCTTCAATTCCGCGAGCTCCGCATCCAGCTTCTTCTCCGTCGTCTGCCACGCTTCGAGTTCGCCGGGCAGATTCGCATGCACGACGCGATCGTTCGGCTTCGACCACTTCTCGATGTTGAAGGCCGGATAGAGCACCGCCTGAAACGCGTAGTAATCCTTCTGCGTGATCGGCTCGAACTTGTGGTCATGACACTTCGCGCACTGCATCGTCACACCGAGCAGGCTGGATCCGATGATCTGCATCGACGATTCGAGCGCGTAGTAGCGATCGGTGCGGACCTCGTCCGGATTGCCATCGCTCTCGCCGGAGCCGTCCTGGCCATTGCGAAGGAAGTGCGTGGCTTCGAGCAACTCGATGATCTCGGGCGTCGCGGGTTGACTCGTTTTCCAGCCGGACAACTCGTCGCCCGCAAGCTGCTCACGAATGAACTGGTTGAACGGCTTGTCGCGATTCAATGCGCGGATCACATAGTCGCGGTAGCGGTAGGCGAGCGGACGATCCGAGTCGGCGTTGAAATAGCCGTTGGAATCCGCGTAGCCCGCCGCGTCGAGCCAATGCTTGCCCCAGCGTTCGCCGTAGCTCGGAGAGATCAAGAAACGCTCGACCATCCTCTCGTAGGCACCCGGCTTTTTGTCGGACACAAAGCTCGCGATTTCGTCCGGCGTCGGCGGCAATCCGGTGAGCACGAAGGCGACGCGGCGAATGAGCGTGGGTCGATCTGCTTCACGGCCGGGTGTGAGGCCGGCTTCCTTCAAGCGGACGGCGACCATCCGGTCGAGCGACGCGTCAGTCAGCGAAACAGACGTGGAATTCTTGAGCGGCTGGAAGGCCCAATGATTGGCGGCCGAGGGAACTTTGCCCGTGACCTTGCTGGCGGCTCCAGCCTCGGAAGCGACCCCAGAATGCGCTCCCACCACGAGAGCAATCACCGCGACAGCGACACGACTGCGCCAGTGACTCAGCAACGACTCGAAGCAAGTCGTGGCGCAGTGATTGGTTGGGCGTCCGCTGTTCATGGTGACTGTTTTCGACTGTAACGACAGCACCCGGATTCAACAACTCTACCCCGCTCCTTTCAAGGCGCAGGGCAAGCAGGGAGAACCTGAATTACTCCAGGTCGATCCGACCCCAGTCCTCGGGCCGCCCCTGCACTCCCGAGCGCGGCGCCCAGGCGAGGCGCGACTTGTTGATGTTCTCGCCGCGAGCCGCGTCGCGCTTGTCACCGTCGTAAATAATCACGTTGAAGCCAAGGCGATGTGGCCCACGCTTGAGGCCGATTTCTTCCAGCGGAATCGCCGCCTGAATCCGATACCCATCCACGGTGCGAACGGAGCTGATGCGCGTCTTCGGTGCCGTTTCCTCGATGGGACCCTGGTTCGCATCCGCGTCGCGGGCCGCGCGGACCACGCCGGTCGTGTCGAACGGAAAGATGCCGAGCTTGTAGCAACCCATCGTGTGTTCCGCTCCAGCGGCGGGGTCCAGGCAGATCTCGACGGAGTCGGCGCGCCAATGACCCTTGATGTCATTCGGCTCGATGTTCGTGATGACCGCGTCGTCCTTCACCAACACATCGACGAACAAGGTTTTGCCGTCGTGGGCGAGGCGAACCAGCGCGCTGCTATCGGCCGCGTCGGCGACTTTGCCTTGAACGAGATTCGTGGAAGCGATGGTCAGCGCCACGGACTTCTCCCATCCGCGGTCCCCACCATTCAATACGGGCTGTATCTTCAAACGAGGAACAACTGCACGCGGCAACGGATGAAGCTTGGTTCGGCTCTCCACCGTTGAATCAGCGGACTGAAAGCTCGCCGTCAGCTCACCATCGCCTCGAACACCAGCAGGCGGGGTGACCTGCAATTCGACTGTCTCAGCAGAGTTCCCGGCGACCGTGATCGCGCGTGTAGCCGGCTGAACTTTCCAACTCGTCGGCACAACGAGGTTCAACGTGCCCGTGCTCAACCGCGACTGCGCATTCACCACGCGCAAGCGAACTACATTGGCCTCGCCCGCCACCAACGGGAGGTCTGACTGGAACTGCGCCGCGACATGCTCGATGCCTTGCTCCTTCACCCAGCGCTGATAGTTCGCGAACGCCGGACGCGGAACGAACTCCAGTCTCAACGCGGGCTGAGCGACGGTTTTGGCGAAGGGAATGGGCGTCTTGGCGACGGAGTCGGTCGGAAGTCCAGCGAGGAGGTTGCTTTCCGTTCCAGCGACGGGAACGAAACTCTTTACCAACGTGAATCGTTGCGGACGTTGCAGCCAGGGCGAGTTCCCGAAATTGCCGAAGGCCTGCGAACGATGATTCGCCAGCGCGGTCGCTGCGATCTGCCCGGGCGTCCGACCATCCGCCAGCGGCTCATTGACCGGAATGGTCGCAACGACTTCGCCGCTGCCACCTCCGTAAAACAGTTTGCGCGGTTGCCAGAGTGACAAGCCATCCTTCGTAAGCTGGAGGGGAAAACGTTTTGGATCGCTGGCGGCGGAGAAGGCTTCCGTGGCGAGCAGCGCCGCCGCTTGATGATGCCCGTGCTGGCCGGGTGTGGGCGCCGGATTCATCGTCACCATCATCTCCGGCCGCAGCGCGCGAACGAAGCGGACGAGCCGTTCAAGCGTTTGTTCCTTGCCCCATTTCTCCAACGTCGCAGCGACGCTCTCGGTGTAGGCCCAGTCGAGTTGATCCAGGAAGTAACCGTATCGAACGCCCAGCACCGCGAGGCAATCGCGCAGTTCCGCCTCGCGCAGCGCGCCAAGCGCCGCGCCGCTTTGGGTGCCGACCATGTTCCCGCCGCCTTCGCCGCGCGTGCAGTAAACATTTGCCACGACAGACGTTTGCCCCAGAGCGTAGCGGGCCAGCGTGGCTGCCATGCCGGTCTCGTCATCTGGATGCGCGAAGACGCCCATGATATCCGTCTTCAAGAGCGCGGCGCCTTGCTTGGGATTGGTGGTGGACGATTGAGCCAGCGCGGAGCTGCCGAGCAGGGACCATGCGGCGAATGCGGCGATGAGGAAGCGGTGCATGGAATGTTTCTGGCACCAGAGCGCCGGAGTGTCCACTAAACGCAGTGACTCAAAAGTAAGTGTTACCCGGTTTACTCCCCACTTGGAATCGAAGGCAGCACGCGGGGCGACGCGCGTTGCCGAATGAAGGCGAGGCTGACGACCAACATCGACCAGACGACGCAGCTCCAGCCGAACACATCGCCATGCTGACGATAGAAGGTCGGGGCGCGCCGTTTGCCGTCGAGCAAGGGAACATCGATCCGTTTGTAGCCCGGCCCATACGCGTCAGTGGTTCCGGCGTGGAACGCATTTTGCAGGCGACCTTGCGCTGAAATCCAGCACGTCAGGCCGTTGTTCGCGCACCGCACCATCGGCAATCCGTTCTCGACCGCGCGAAAGACCGAGTTTGCTGCGTGCTGCCATTGCGCCGCGCTTTCGCCGAACCAGCCGTCGTTCGTCAGGTTCAGCAGGAAGTCCGTATCCTCTTCGACATCGCCGCGGACCAACTGCGGGAACACGTCTTCTAAACAGATGAGCACCGACGTCTTGAACTTCAGCTCCGGCACGCGGAACGGAACCACCTCGCTGCCCGCCGCAAAGCTGCCCATCCCCGTCCACCGCTCGATGAACGGAAACCACCGCGCGAATGGAAGGTATTCGCCGAAGACGACCAGCCGCCGCTTTTTGTAGGTCGCGCGGAACTCGCCGTCCGGGCTGACGAGGAAGCTGGAGTTAAAACTGTCGTGGGCGAATGGATCATCGCGGCGCGGCGCGGCGTCGTCGGCTCCGAGGATGAGCCAGACCTGATGGCGTCGCACGAAGTTCGTGATGGCGTCATGGATGTTCGTATCCCACCGCGCATAGCCGGGCACTACGCCTTCCGGCCACACCAACAGCGCCGGCTTGTTGCTGGACGTGAGGCCGTTCGTGAGCGCTCGATCGGAGAGTTGCAGCAATTGTTCGAATCGTTTCGCGCTTTCAGTCGGCGACCAGATCATCTGCTGCGGAATGCTGGGCTGCACGAGCGCCACTTGGAGCCGGGCCGGGGCCAGCTCGGACTGGAGCAACTGCGGAAAACCCAGCATCACCACTCCAACCGTCGTCAAGAGCGGCAGGATGATCTCACCCATCCATTGCCGCGGACTATGCGATCGCCGCAGCACCACCGCCGCCGCACAGAGCATGGACACGGCGAACCACGCCGCGAGAAATGAAATGCCATACACGCCGGTGAACGACGCCACCTGGATGATCGGCAACATCCCGAACTGCGAAGCGCCGAGAAAGTTCCACGGGAAACCCGACAGCAGCCGCGCCTGCACCATCTCGCCGGCGACCCACAATGCCGCGCAGGACAACGCCCACATCAGCCGCTGACTCCAGTTCGCGGCGAGCAGAGATTCAAAGGGCCCAAGCAAACCCTCGCGATCAAACGGCGGCGAAATCTTGGCGGGATAAATCTTCCAGCACAGCCAGACCCAGACTGCCTGATACAGCGCGAGGTAACCGCTCAACGCCAGCCAGCCAGTGAACGGCGCGATCTTCATCACCGGGATGTTCAGCAGCCAGTAAAGCGACGCGAGGTGATAAGCCAGCCCGGCGATGAACCCCAATCGAAATGCTGACCGTCCGTCCACGCCGACCGCCACCGCGAGCATCGCGCCCGGCGCGACCCACGCGAACCCGGCAATGCCGATCTTGGGAAACGCGCACGCGAGCAGGAGACCAGCGCCGATCGCCAGCGCCGGACGAAACTTCGAGATCGAAATCGTTTCTGAGTTGTTCAACGGCGGCGAGCTTGCCGAAGCACAGATGCGGGCTCAAGGCACAACGCCGCGCGTCGTTTCATACGCATCGCGGTTGAAAGGGAATTGATCCGCCCTCACCCCGGCCCTCTCCCCCGAGGAGAGGGCCGGGGTGAGGGCGAGCGTTGTTCAACCACGTCCTCTCCTCAACGCAGTGTGCCCGCTTCGCGCGTGACAATCCGGGACACCCGTCGCAGATTCTGCGCCCGAACGCGCATGAAAAAATCTTCCGTTGTCTCCCGCTCCGGCCGCTTCGCCAGCGGTCCCGCCGCCGAGGTCGCCGACTTCTCGCAATCCATCTCCTTCGACTGGCGCCTTTGGCAGCACGACATCCTCGGCTCGCTCGCCCACGCCGCGATGCTCCAGAAGATCGGTGTGCTGACCAAGACGGAGCTGAGCGCCATTCGCCGCGGTCTCGAACAGATCGGCGAGGAGATCGCAACGGGCCGGTTCGAGTGGAAACCCGAGCTGGAAGATGTCCACATGAACATCGAGGCCGAGCTGACGAAGCGCGTTCCCGCTGGGGCCAAGCTGCACACCGCGCGCTCGCGCAACGATCAGGTGGCGCTTGATGTCCGGCTCTGGTTGCGCGACGAAATCGCGGCGCTGGTCAGCGAAGTTCACGCCTTGCAACGCTCATTGGTCGAGCTCGGTGCGAGCAACGCGGAAGTCATCATTCCCGGCTACACGCATCTCCAGCGCGCGCAGCCCGTTTACTTCGCACATCATCTGCTCGCTTACGTCGAGATGCTGGAGCGCGACGGCGGCCGGCTTGAAGATTGTTACGCGCGCGTGAACGTCTGTCCGCTCGGCAGCGGGGCGCTGGCGGGCAGTACCATGCCGCTGGACCGTGAGTTTGTGGCGAAGCAGCTGGGGTTCATCGACGAGGCCGGTCGCCCGCAGATCACGCAGAACAGCATGGACGGCGTGAGCGATCGCGATTTCATGGTCGAGTTTTGCGCGACCTCGGCGCTCATCGCCGTTCATCTCAGCCGCCTGGCGGAGGACGTCATTCTGTGGTTCAGCAGCGAGTTCAACTTCATCAAGATCGCCGATGCCTACACCACCGGCTCATCACTGATGCCGCAGAAGAAAAACCCGGACGTCGCTGAGCTCACCCGCGGCAAATCGGGCCGCGTGATTGGTAATCTCGTGGCGCTCCTGACCCTGCTCAAGGGATTGCCGATGACTTACAATCGCGACCTGCAGGAAGATAAGGAACGTCTCTTCGACACCGCCGATACTGTCCGCGCTTGCGTGCGCTTGATGGCGGCCATGCTGGCGAACACATCCGTCAACGCCACGGTCTGCGCCGCCGCTGCCAGCGACCCGTTGCTACTGGCGACGGATCTCGCGGATTATCTGGTGAAGAAGGGGATGCCATTCCGCAAGGCGCATCACGTCGTCGGAGCCGTCGTCGCGCTGGCGGAGAAGTCCGGCCAGCCTTTGAACCGGCTGTCGCTCGCAGATTTCCAGGGCATCGACCGCACGTTCACGACGGATGTCACCAGCGTGTTTGATCTGAAGAAGGCCATGTCGCGCCGCAAGCTCACCGGTGCTCCGGGAACGCTTGAGGTGAGGAAGCAACTGGCGCGGTGGAAAAAGGCGCTGGCGTAATTTGAAGGGTTGATTTTAGAGCACGCGACCCGGCTCGCGAACTCCGGTGCCTTTCTGCTTCGTCGCGGAATCACCGAACTCGACGCGAGCCCTGGCGGCGAGAGCTTCGAGGCGGGCGACGACGTCGGGGTGTTTGGCGGAGAGGTCTTTCGTTTCGGAGGGATCGTTCTCCAGATTGAAGAGCGCGAGCGCAGTCTTAGGTCGTGCGAGTTTGCCCGGTCGTCCACCGCCACCGATGGGATCGGGTTTCGCGTAATCGTGGGGGAAGTGAAGTTTCCACGCTCCGCTGCGGATCGCCTGGAGATGATCATCCCAATAGAAATACAGCGCGTCGTGCGGTGACTTGGCTTTCCGTTCGCCAGACAGGAGCGGCCAGATGTCGAGCCCATCGATGGGATGCGACGGGAGGCGTCCACCAGTCAGCCGGGCGATGGTCGGCAGCACATCAATCGTCATGGCGGGTTCGCGGCAGACGCTGCCGGCTGGAATCTTCCCTGGCCAGCGCGCGATGAACGGCACGCGCACGCCGCCGTCGAACACGGTGGCCTTGCCTTCACGGAGCGGCTTGGCGGAACCGGCGTGGTCGCCATAGACAAGCCATGGCCCGTTGTCGGAGGTAAAGATGACCAGCGTGTTCTCCTCGAGGTGATGCTTCTTCAGCGTGTCGAGAATCTGGCCCACCGACCAGTCGATCTCGGAGATGACGTCGCCGAACAAACCGCGCTTGGTCTTGCCCGCGAACTTGTCCGACACGAACAGCGGCACGTGCGGCATGTTGTGCGGGACGTAGAGGAAGAACGGCTGCTGTTTGTTTCGCTCGATGAACTTCACGGCGTGTTCGGTGTACCAAGTCGTGAGCCTGGTCTGGTCAGGCATGAGCTCGATGGGCTGCTCGCCTTGAATCAGTGGCAGCGGCGGATAATTCGTCCCCGCCGACGGATGTTTCGGCCACATGTCGTTGGAGTAAGGGAGGCCGAAGTAGTCATCGAACCCATGACGAAGCGGAAGAAATTCCGTGCGATGGCCGAGATGCCATTTGCCATAGATGGCCGTCGCATAGCCGCGCTCCTTGAGGATCTCGGCGATGGTGACCTCGTTGGAGTTGATGCCGATCTTCGATTGCGGTCCGAGAGCGCCTTTGATTCCGACGCGATTCGGATAACAACCTGTCAGCAACGCCGCTCGCGATGCGGAGCACACCGGCTGGGCGACGTAGAAATCCGTGAACTTCACGCCCTGGCGCGCGAGCCGGTCGAGGTTCGGCGTCTTGTAGCCTTTCGCGCCGTAGGAGCCGATGTCAGCGTAGGCCATGTCGTCGCAGAAGATCAGGACGACGTTCGGCAATTTCGCCGGTGCGGCAGACGCGGAGGTGACCGCTGCCGAGATGGCGATCAAGAGGAGTGCGATGCGTGAGAGCGGGAACATGCTGAGAGGTTTCACATCCTGGAGGAATCCTCGCAAGCCAAACCACGTTGCCTCCGCCCGGCTTGTGAATCAGCCGTCGTGCTTCGGCCGGCGGGTGCGCAGCCAGGCGACGCGGCGGAGAGCGCCTCGGGCGATGGACTTCTCGCGCGGGCCGAGCGTCTCGGCATTCGAGTAGTCGAGGTAAGCGCGCATCAACATGCCGGGAGTGGCCCTGGCGTTAAGCGTCGAGTAAGCCATCGCGCCGAGATCCTTGAGAAGCCAGCGAGATCGAAACCAGCTCGGTTTCATCACTCGCTGAAGATCGATCAGGAACAGCTCGGGCGCTCCAGCCACCGGCGCAACGAGCACGTGGCCGATGTAAAAATCTTTGTGGACCAATCCCGCCCCGTGAAACCTCCGCGCCAGCATCGCGACTCGACGCAGGAATTGACGCCGCTCCTCAGTCGGGAGCGCAGCCATCCACGTGTGGCCTTCCACCGCGCCCGCGATCTCGGCCGTCATCAGAAAACTGCGCCGGACCAAACCGCCCACGCGTTCCTGGCCGACTGCGATGAGAACAGCGGTGGGAATCTCGAGCGCCTGCACCGCGTGCAACGCCTGCCATTCCTGCATGGCTTCGTCGCCGGCTCCCGGCCAGTTCAGCCAGCGCAGCAGCTTGCGGAAGCCGGAGAGATAGCCGGCCTCGTAACGCTTCAGATACACCGCTTGAACGGCACCGGCATCGGTCTTGAGTTCCAGCCGCACGGTGCGGCGGCCGGGGAAGTTCCGTGCGACACGTCCGCCGGCGAGCGACATGATCGCCTCGAACGAATCGAGCCCGTTCGCCCGCAGCAACGAGGCAAACTCCGCAGCGACGAGCACGCGTCCGTGGTCGATGGACTCAGTCTTCATTCCAGTCCTCCGGCCAGTCTCGTTGCTCGTCACACGCCACCGGCTCGGCACAGCGGATGTCCAGCGCGGTGAAGGCGTCGTAGTTGGCGTGTTTGCAGCGCGCTTTCGAGAAGTGCCCGTGGAAGCTCAGCGATGGTGGCTGGCCCGGGTTTCGCAACGTGCATTGCTCCACGAACACGCCGGTCTTCTGCGTGAGCTGGCCAGGTCCAGACGCCGCTGTGACGGAGTCGAAGGAATTCAACCCCGGCGCGGTGAACGTCGGTCGGTAAGGCTCGGCGATGAGCAGCATCCGGAGAGGGTTTAGCCGAGAGCGGCACAGGCGTAAACAAAACTGCGCTGCGACGGCTGGTAATTCACGCGGGCCGGGCGCGACCTTGGCCAAGCACGCGCCGCAGTTGCCGTTCGCGCATGGGCTCGGCGAGGCGAAGGGTTTTGCGGAGCAGCGCCTTGTCCGCGTCGTCGAGAGTTCGATGGTCGCGATAGTGGAGAAAGAAGCGCAATCGTTCAGAGCGCCGGAAGAAATGCGTTGCGGGCGCATCAAGGGCGGCGAGGTCACTGGCGCGCGCATTTGAGTCAGACCACGAGTTCCACTGGCGGCCCTTGTGCGCGTCGATGAGGAAGAAGTGTTTGAGGGTGCCGTGCGAGAGCAGGATGTTCCGCCAGAAGTAATCGTGGTGAACGAAGTGTCGCTCATGGAGCCGGCGGGTGCAGGCGGCGAGGTTTTCGACCAGCGTTCGTCGGGTCCGCTTTCTCAAGTCCCCGGTCAACGACGGTAGAAAATTCCGGATGTATTCGTGCAGCGGCGTCGGCGCAGGAACTCCTTTGCTGATGAGATAGGAACGCACCAGCCAGCCGACCTTGCGCTCCTCGCCAATGGCCACCGGCTCTGGAGCATCAAGCCCAAGGCTGCGGAGCAGGTTGAGGTTGTGAAATTCCCGGCGCGCTTTCGGGCAGCCGAAGAGCGTGCCGCGGAACATGCCGCTCCAGAGCTGCTGTGGCCGGCTGATCCAGTATTTCTTGATGAAGAGCGTCGGAGCCGTCGCGCCAGCGCCAAGGATCACGCGGCGGACTTCCGTGCTGCCGCTTTGGGTGATGATGTCGCCTGTGGCGCAGCGATACACGCCTTCGACATCGGCCAGATCGTGATCGTGAAGCAGGGCTTCAAAACCGGGAGTGATCAGGTTGGACTGGCGGCGCAGCATTGGCGCGCAAACTAGCCATCGTGCGCGTCGGGTGTCTATCGAATTGCGACTGCGTTTCGTTCGCAGCGCATTTCAACGGGGAGGATTGACGCCATGATCAGAAGCCGCAGTCTGCCGCCGGTGAGCAAGCGGGGCTGTGCCCGGCAGGGAGCCGATCCCTTGCTTCCACGCCATCAAGGCAAACAAGCCCCCGTTTTGCAGCAACTCGGAGAAGGTTCCCTGTTCGACAATGCGACCTTCCATAAGTGTGATGATCCGATCACAAGTCGCGAGCGTGGAAAGCCGGTGCGCCACGCAAATCACGGTGCGGTTTTCGGCGAGGCGTTCGATGGATGCCTGGACTTCGGCCTCCGACTGAGAGTCAAGAGCTCCCGTGGCCTCGTCCAGCACCAGGATCGGCGCGTTGCGGATGAAGGCCCGCGCGATCGAGATGCGCTGGCGTTGTCCGCCGGAGAGA
Source organism: Pedosphaera parvula Ellin514 (assembly GCA_945872975.1). Classification (GTDB taxonomy): domain Bacteria; phylum Verrucomicrobiota; class Verrucomicrobiia; order Limisphaerales; family JADJPG01; genus JADJPG01. The sequence goes on along the minus strand of CAMCCU010000021.1, from coordinate 12,436 downwards.
GTCACCCCGCGTTCGCCGACTTCCGTGTCGTAGCCTTGCGGCAACTGGCTGATGAATCCGTCGGCGAAAGCGTTGCGGGCAGCGAGCTCCACCTCGTCCCGGGTCGCCCCTGGTCTTCCGTAGGCAATGTTTTCAGCGACCGTCTGGTTGAACAGGACAACTTCCTGGCTCACGAGCGCCATCTGGTTGCGCAAGTCGCGGCCGGAGACGTCGCGCAAATCACGGCCGTCGATTGTGATCGAGCCACTTGTCGGATCATAAAAGCGGAACAACAGGTTCACCAGCGTGCTTTTGCCTGAGCCGCTTTCGCCGGCCACGCCCAGCCTGCAGCCTCGGGCAATCACCAGATTCAGGTTGTTGAGGACGGGTTTGGATTCATACGAAAACGTGACGTCGCTAAAGACCAGACCCGTCTGGAACGGTTTGAGAGGCTTGGGATTAACCGGCTCTTTTACACTTGGCTCTTCTTGCAACGTTTTCACCAGGCGGTCAACGGAAGGGCTGGTTTGCTGGATTATGAGATGAACGGCCGCCAGTTTCTTGATCGGAATGAAGATCATGATCATCCCGGTCAAAAAGCCAGCCAGGTTGGAAACCGAGCGGTGCGTGGCGAACACGTAGATGATCAGCGCACCGATGCCAATCATTGAGATGACCTCGATGATCGGGTTGACGAGTTCCTTGGCTTTCACTCCCTTCATGCCGTGCCGGAGCTGTCGCTTGGACTGGGCCTGAAAGCGGGCCATCTGTTCTTCTTCCAAGCCGAACGCCTTCACCACCCGGATGCCTGCGAAAAATTCGACCAGCTGGTTGGACTGGGCGATACCGGCCTTCCAGGCGTGAACCATCGCCCAGGTAAGCTTTCGACTGAGGATCAGCAGGGGTGCGATGCATGCCGGCAGAAAGATCGCGCCGAACAGGGTCAGCATTGGATCAATGAGCAACAGCGCGCCGAAGACGCTGACCAAGGTCAGCGATTCCTTGACGAGGTCGGCGGCGCCAATCCGCATGGCTCGTTGCAGGCTGGCGGTGTCGCCGGTGATACGCGTCAACAAGTCGCCGGTCGCCGAGCGATTGAAGAAGTCGAGCGAAAGCTTGCTCAGCTTGTTGAGCACATCGCAGCGAAGATCGTTGATCACCCGCTCGCTTACCCAGCCCATGCAATAGCTGCTGAAAAAATCCGCGCTGCTCCGGATCATCACCAGCACCGGGAGGAACAAAATGCAGCCCATGGTCATGCGCCAGTCCAGTTCCCGGCCCTTGAGCGGAAGCCACGGATCAATCCACTTGTCCACGGTGCGCGATAGGGTCTCCACTCGTGAGTTGAAGGGCGCGGAAACCCTGCTCGCCGGGGACGACACCGCCGACTCGCCTGAAAGCCGGCTGATCAGCGTCTTGGTGGCCCAAACAAACGACGCGTTTGACAGGCCGAACAGAACGCCGAGCACGATCGCAAGTGCAAGCCGCCGCTGGTATCGCCGCATGTAGACAGCAGCAAAGCCAAAGACATGTCTCCAATTGTTCATGCTAACGGACCCCTTTGCTGGGTTTTGTCAGGACAGCAATCCACGCCTCAGAGAGCGGCGGAGCCACTGATATGATCTGGGCGACATTGAGCCCGGTTTCAGCCAGCTCGTCCGCCAGCTCCTTCCGGGACAGGCGCGGACTCATCCGTTTTGCGGGCAGTCCGAGGCGATGACGCATCCAGCGGATGAAATACTTCAAGCTGTATTTGTGGTAATAGCTGACGATGAGCACGTCCGCCACCCGCGCCATCTCGCGCACCGCGCGGAGGCGCGTGGGGCGTTCGACCAGATTCATGAAGCGAATGCACAGCGCAACATCGAATGCACGATCTGGAAACGGGAGTTGAAAAATATCCCCTGCAAGAAAGGAGGCTTTGAGCGACGCGCAATCTGGTTTTGACCGGCGGGCAACCTCCATCATCTCCGATGAAACATCTGAGGCGCACATTTGGTAGCCAGCCTTCGCCAGATCCCAGGTGAATCGCCCGGTGCCACAGGGTATGTCCAGGACGCGCCCGCCGGCGGGCGCGTAGCTAAAGGCCCTGCGCAACGCCAGCCGCATCGCCCAATGATTGATCGCATCTTCACGATCACTGAACCGAACCTTATCATACTGCATCGCCACCTTGGAGTTACGGTAGCGGCTTCGAACATTATCACTTTTATCCTGCATGAGCTGAATTCAATAAAGGCTGATGACTGTAACTAAATGGCTCCCTGCCTGGCGTGGCCTGAAAGCTGACTGTGGATCACACTTCCGCATCACTCTTTCGGATGACTGCAAGGCTCGAAAATGGCGACGCGGAGCGTATGAATCAATGGCATTCGAGCGTGATCTATCGCAAATCGGAGGCTGCCCTCGGGGAAGTATTTCTTCACCTCCGCGAGTGACGGGGGATATTCTTCCGACTTACGTCCATCGAGCGCTGCACTGATGTCGCAATTTAATAGGGTAAGAGAGGCGGGGTTGAAATATGAAATGGAAACGTTTTGCCGGGTGACGCGACAAAGCGCATCGAAGTCCTGCTCAACCGTGGGCATCACCGTTACTGTTTTGTCGTGGATGGAAAGCCGATGCTCGCTCCGCGTGCCCAGGGAATCGCCCGCAACGAGCAGAACGAGAAGGTCTCGCACGTCGCGGTCAGTTGAGCGAGGAGCGGACTTGACCCGCATCAACTCTTTCCTGAATCCGGCTTGAATCGTTCCATCCTCCGGGCTTGAGTCGTGCTCAAAGAACAGCAACAGATGCCACCGCTCTCCCAATTCAAACGATTCGACGTCCGCCCGCTGCTAAAGCGCGGCGAGGAACCGCTGCCGCAAATCCTCAAGCGGGTCCAGGCGCTCGACCCGGATGCCGGGCTCATCGTCATCGCACCCTTTCTGCCGTCACCACTCATCGAGCTGCTCGGCAGCCAGGGTTTTGCATCGAAGGTCGAGTGCGGCGAAGCGGGGAGTTGGATTGTTTACTTCTGGCGCAAGAATGACTAACAGTGGCCGGGTGACGACCACCTTGGCTGAGCTGAAACAAATCGGGATTATCAACGCGCTCCGGAGCTGCCAGATATTTGCCGGGATTCCCTCGCCGGAGTTGAGCGCCATCGGTGCCATCACCGTGATCAAGCCCGTCGCCAAAGGCAGCTACCTCTTCCGCGAAGGCGAATCGTCGCGGGGCTTTTACATCGTGCAAATGGGCTCCATCAACGTGCATCGCGTCAATGGTGCCGGGAAGGAGCAGGTCATTCACGTTTTCCGTGCCGGCGAATCGTTCGCGGAGGGAACGCTCGCCACGGAGAAGGGCTATCCGGCCGACGCGCGAGCCGTGGAAGAGTCGCAGGTTCTGCTCGTGGAGAAGGCTGGCATTCTCGCCCTGCTGCGCCGGCAGCCGGAGCTCGCGTTGCGAATGCTTGGCTCCATGAGCGCGCATCTGCGCATCCTCGTCGGGCAGCTCGAAGACCTGACGCTGAAAGATGTCGAGACACGCCTCGCCAACTGGCTGGTCAAGCGCTGCCCCAATCCGGCCAGCGACAAACCCGCGAAGATTCAACTGCCCATGACCAAGCGCGTCCTCGCGGCCGAACTCGGAACGGTCAGCGAGACCTTTTCGCGCACGCTGGCCAAATTTCGCGAGCAGGATCTCATTCACGTCAAAGGCAAGACTGTCACGGTGCTTTGCCCTGCGAAACTCGCCGCACTGCTTCGCAGGAATCTGGGGGAGTGAACTCGAGGCTTTGTCGCCCTGCGGGATTGGCAGATTGGAATCGTTACGAATTGCCAAGCCTGCCTTGGTGTCGATTTAGATAATCGCGGCCACCTCCCGGCTCACTGCGGCAGCGGCGGCCCCACGTCGTTGAGCTGAATCACGGCTCGATAGAACACTGTCGCCGGGCCTTGGAGCGGAACCGGGTAACGCACGGTCTGCCCTGCACCCAATACTCCGATGTAACCGCTCAAGGGCGTCCACGTGTTGCTGTTCAAGTCGGTCGTCCACTCGAGCGTGTAAGTGCGGGTCTTGCTTTGGTACCCGTTCCCCGCTGCTGCCTGGGCGACGAACGATACTTCCTTCGCGGTGGCACCCGTGCGCTGGATTTGAAGGCGGAACTTGCTGTTCCCGTTGTTCGGGTCCGTGCCGGCGAGGTACTCGTAACCGTCAGTCGAACCGTCGCCATCCTTGTCGGTGATCGAGCTCTGGAGGAGGTTGCCGAACCAGAACATCTCCCATTCATCCAGCAGACCGTCGCCGTCGGAATCGAAGCCGAGGAAGTGATTGATGTTGAGCTGATAAAATTGTCCGCGTCCGCCCATCGTGAACGGCACTTCGGCGAAACTGCCGTTGAAGTCGCTCGCCACGATGGTCATCGCGGTGCCGGTGAGCGACGACAGCGAATCGAACACGGGCGTGAAGACTTCGAGCGGCACGCGGAGGGTGAAGTTGTCGCCGGAACGGGCGCTGTCGCCCATGCGGTAACTCGCCACGGCGGCGCCGTCGGAGTTGCGACGGGCCTCGATCACCACGTCGGTGTCGGTCGCGTGAACGGGCAGGCCGTTTCGCGTGATGACGCCGTAGATGATGTTGTCCGGCTCGGGCAGTTCGGCTTGTGCCGGGAAGCTCCAAGCTCCAAAAACCAAACACCAGAGAAACACCAGGATCCAAGATCCAAAAACCAAGCCTCCGTCCGCCTGAGCGGTGGTTTGATGTTTGGAGCTTCTTTGGATTTTGGATCTTGGGATTTGGAGCTTCGCGTTGCTCACCGTCTCCGTTTCAAGATTCGGGTTCATAGGATTTACAGGATGTAAGTTTCGAGTCGTTGTCGCCTCAGTTGCCCGAGTAGGAGTAGCTCTGGAAGAAGATGCGGACATCTACCACCGAGTTGATGAAGGTGTCGAGGCCCTGGTTCGGGTTGAACAGCAGGGTGCCGCCCGGAATGATCAGCAGCCATTCCGTGTTCCACACGCTGCGGCCGATCAGGCGCGTGTCCGTCGCGGCCTCGCTTTCGTCGAACTCACCGCCGTCGTGATAGGCGCGGAGGCTGGAGAACTTCCGCACATCGCCGAACACGCTGCTGAGCGAGTCGTGGATCGGGATGTAGCTCGGGTTCTGGAGCGTCGTCTTGCCGAGCGTGAACGGCGGCGGGATTTTTTGATCCAGCACCTTCCATTCGCGCGTGGCGAGCGAGAAGTCCGTCGGCGAACGCAGCACATCGATGCCGGCGGGCACGAGGTAAACGCGCGGTGTCGTCGAGAGCCCGGCGCCGTCGTAGTTGTCGAACCACACGCCGGCCGAACGAATCTTCGTGGCGAAGTAGGTCGGGTCGTAGGAACTGTCCCCGCCGCCCAGCGGCCAGCCGAAGAAATTCAGGCCAAAGCTGACCGTGGTGCCGAAGCGGATGACAAGTCCGGGCTGCGCTCCGGCGGATTCAGGCGCGAACGGCCGGCAGTAGCGACGGAACTCCGGCACCTGCCAGAGGTCCGCGACGCGCGCCTTCTTCAATTCGTTGCGCCAGGATTCATCGTCGTCCGGCGAGATGCGCATCATCTGCGTGCGCAGCGAGAACTTGTTTCCTTCCAGCGCCGGCACGGTGAGACCGAGCTGGCCTTTGAGGACATTGAAATTCTGTTTGAGGCGACCGAGCGAATCGGACAGACCCGGTTGGCCGACGACCGGGATGCCGTCCTCCATCACGCCGAGGCTGCGGTCGCGGACGATCTGCGTGAGGAAGTCGCGGCCGGAACCGTTCTGCGTGCCGAGCATCTGCGTCTCGTAATCGTAGGCGATGGCCGCGAGGTAAACATAGCGCGCGGCGAGATCGAACTGCGCGCGATACTTCTGCACGGCGTCGTTGCGGAAGACGCGGAAGGTCATGTCCTGATAGCGGCTGTCCTGGATGTCGCCCGCCGTGTAGCGGCGGAAGGCGAGGCGTTCTTGCAGGAGGCGCTGGCCGCTGGCGAGCGCAGCTTGGTAACGCGAAGCGGCCTGGCGCACCGTTTCGCCGAGCTGATACGCCTCGATACGCGCGGCGGGTTCGCTGCGGATGAGTTGCTGCACTTCCTTGATGCGCTGCTGCACTTCGAAGCTCTGGCTGGCTGTCTCGATGGTGACGCCGGTTTCTAGTTCGAGCACTTCCTTGGCGGCTTCCTGAGTGACAATGTCTCCGTCGAGACCATCGGCGACAGTTTCGACGATCTCAGCGGCGGCGAGAGCACCTACGGCAATGTTGAAGGGGATAAGATCCCAGACGTCCTGGACATCCACGGCAGCTTCAGACGCTTCGGCCAGGCTGCGTGCCGCGGAACCGGCCCGGCGCATGACGCCGCTGATGATGCGATACATCTTGATGGTGTCGTTGATGTCTTCGACTTCCGTCTGCTGGTCGCTCAACGCCGTCACCACGGCATTGCTCAGCGCGTATTGCGCATCGAGCAAATCCACGGCGTCTTCGATTTGGTTAACCAGCGCGTCGTAGTTCGCGACGCTGATCCGGAGCGAGGCGTCGGCCTGCAGGAGATCGGAGAGCGCGAGTTGCAACTCACCGGGCGCACGGCGTTGCCCCCACGACGCGGGAGCGAGCAGGCTGTAGTTCGCGGCGGTCTTGGGATAGGCCACGCGGAGCACGCTGTTCTGAAGGGCCCGGCTGCTGGTGTCGCCGGGGAAGTAGAACCCGAAGCTGCCGTACTCGCCCTCGAACGCGGAGTAAACATTCGTGAAGCTGCGGCTGGTGCCGGTGCTCGACGAGATCAGCTCCGTCGCGTTGGCATACATGTAGTGATAAATGTCCGGGCCGTCGTAATCGGACGGATACGTTTTGCCCGGCCCGATGTCGCCGGCGTACGGGTAGCCGAAGATCTCGATGAGCCGGCTCTTGTAGTCGCGTTCCTGCTCCTGGATGTTCCGCGCGAATTCCGTGTCGGAATCCTGCTGCCGCCGCAGGGCGGTGGTGAGCTGGCTGGCGTTGTTGAACGCGTTCATGGCGTTGTTCATCGCCGTCTCCGCGCGCTCGTAGATCTGGTCGAAGTGCGTCCGGCTCTGCGTGCCGGAACCGATGTCGAGGAAGAAGGGGTCAATGTCGAACGGCACCACGCCCTTGCCAAGGCCGAGCGGGTTCAGGCCGCGATCTGACTTGTCGAGCTGGGCCTGAATCTCGTCCGCGTTGGCGGCGATCTCGGCGATTTCGGTCACCGTGGTCCGATCGATCTTGGTGATGCCCGAGTGCGTCGGGTCCGGATCTTGCGCCGGGAGAATCGTGTTCGCCATCAGCCAGTCCACGTAGGCAGCCTGACGCGTGCGTTGGGCCCATTCGAAGAGACCCCAGGCGCGTTCTTCATCGGTGTCCTTGTAGCCCTGGAACTGGCCGGACGGGTCGTCCACGTAGGTCGTGCGGTAAGTGAGGTTCACTGTCTCCGCACCGACCTTGGCCTTGGCGGCGGCGGCGCGGGCGAACTTGCGTTCATCGAGGTAATCCACCGAAACCACGGCGGCACCGAGCCGCACGGATTCCGCGCGCGGCACCCAGGTGTAGTTGGTGTTACGAAGGAGATCGTAGTAGGTCTTCGTCGCCGTGAGGTAATGACCCCACGCGTCGCCGTGGCCTTGCGGGAACATCGTCGCGGAGTCGTTGATGTTCACGAAGCCGTCGAAGTTCACGTCGATGATGTTGTAGCTCTGCGCATAGGCGAGCTCGCCGTCACCGCGAGTGAAGTTCCAGAAGAGGCGGTTGTAAACCGGCCCGATGCGGACGCTGGCGGCGGAGTCATCTCGACCGCGCAGAAGCACGAGTTCCTCTTCGAGCAGCGAGTCGAGCTGGTTCTGGAAGGCGAAGATGGACGAGGCGAACACGCCGTAGTCCGTACCGCCCGTGCCGTCCGTGGCGAAGCCGATCGTCGGATCGGTAGAGTCGGCGTAAGCCTCGTTGCCGAGCATCATGTAGAAGTCCGCGACGCGACCGCCGATGAGCAGCAGCGAGGTGTTGGCCGGCTCGTAATTCACCGGCGGCGTGCCTTCGATGCTGAGTGACTTGCCGCGTTCGAGCACGGTCGTGTAGGCCTCGATGAGGCCGACGTTGTTCAGGTAGTTCGGATCGGGATTGAACGCCACCGGACCTTCATAACGCCGGCCGGCCTGCGTGAGCATGTTGACGAGCGTCGAGGTCTCGGTGGAGTGGAAGCTGTCGGAGCGTTGCTCGAACGGATTGAGGCCATCGATGACGCGCTTGATCCAGCCTTCCGCCAGTTGGGCGCGACCTCCGCCCGGCTGGCCGACCCAGTCGCTCCAATTCGTGGAGCCGTCGATGTTGTAGCCGCGATACCGGCAGATGAACCAGTTGTCGGACATCGTGAGCAGGCCGTTGCGCGGGCCTTCGCCGATGGTGATATCGTTGAAGCCCTGGCCGAAGTCCTCGACCGAGTAAACAAACCATCCGCGCGGATCGATGATGTTGCCGGCGCTGTCGGTGACGGGCAGAGCCGTCGCCACTTCGCCGCCGGTGTCCGGATGGTAATACCACTCGAACTGCATCAGCTCCGGCGCGCCGCCGAAGTCGCCGCTGTGGCGCATCGTGATGCGTTCATCGAAGACGTTGTCGGACGGGAGGACCTTCAGGTCGCCGAGCGTCGGGCCTTCGTCGATGCGGACGACGTAGAGCGTGGTCGGAAGCTCCGGACGATTCGCGTCGTTGTTTTCCGCGAGCGTGATGAAGCGTGGCGGGATGGCGGCGGGGGCGGTGGAATCGACCCAGCTGATGCCCGCGGCCGCGGCGAAGGTGCCGGGCAGCCCGCTGATGGTTTCGGACGTGACGGTGGTGCCGGTGCCTTCGTCGAAGCGGAAGGAGGCGACCAGACCGTCCTCGCGGCCGTTGAGCTGCTTGCGCATCCGGCGTTTGAGGTCGGTGGAACTCAGGGCGGCGTTCCAGATCTGGAACTCATCGAGCTGACCGTTGAAGCCCTGGCCAATCGCAAACCCGGAGGTGTCCTGCAGGCCGGAAGCGCGTGTGCTGCCGACGCGGACGCCGTCAACGAACACCGTGAGGTTCGTCGTTTCGCGGACGAGCGCGTAGTGATGCCAGCTCGCGTCGAAGGCGTGCGCGACGATTCCCGGAAGAACGGCGTTGGTGCGATCGCTGACGACAAAGCGGTTGGCGCCGGGCTGCGGCACGAAGTGGAACGAGCCGCCGTTGGCGGTGGAGTTGGTGATGAGGGCGCCGGTGTTGTTCGCGGCGATCTTCGCCCACACGCTGATGGTGAAATCGCCAACGAGCGCGCTGAAGCTGCTCAAGGAAACCCGGTTCGTTGTTCCGCTGAAGTTCAACGCCTTCAACGGACGCGGCTCGGCAGGCGGAATGCCACCCAGCCCGGCGGTGAGTGCCTTCGGTCCGGCTCCGAATTTTTCGAGCACCACGTCGGTGCCGTTCATGGTGAGGCCGAGACGCAGCGCGTCGTCGGGCTGGCCGTTCTTCGGCGACAGATCCACGCGGTTCGGATTGCGGGTCAGCCTCGATAGATCCCTGATCTGGCCGTTCCATGTGGAGTCGTTTGCGAGGGCTTTGATGCGCTCCAATTCGCGCGGGCTCATCACGTTTGGCAGGAGGAGCGGGTTGTCCACTCCACCGAACTCAGCGCTGGTGTCCAGCACGCCCGCGAAGGTTAGCTCACGCGTCTGTGGGTTGTAGGTGAGGCGGCGCTTGATGTGGTAGGGCAGGTCGGGGAAGTACACCTTGTCGATGACCAGCTCCTGCTTGATCTCGACGGGGATGTTGAAACCGTCCTTGAGCTTCATGGTGCGCGGCGTGAGCGGATCGTAGAAGCGTGCGAGCGCGTAGATCTTGTTCGTGTCTGCGGGATCGATGTCGTCGTAGATGATGCTCGCATCGGCCCAGTCCTTCACGCCGGGCAGACCGCGCTTCGGGGTGAGCAGGCTTTCGCCAATGTTGAGGATCGGCGGATCGTCCGGCCAGCGGATGTCGTAGATGGCTTCGATCTGCCGGGCACGACCGTTCGCCAAGGCGAGCCAGTCAACACAGTTGCCTTCGCGCTTGCCATCGGCTGGATAGTAGAAGCCCGGCTGGAGCTGATACCACCAGTGGACAGCCACCTCGGCATGCTCGCCGTAGAGCCCGGCGGACTTGGCGTAGATCGTGCCGAGATGATTCTTCCAACCGGGGCCGCGGAGGATTCGCGAGTTGTCGCACTGCGGCATCATGAGGCTGATGGGCAGCGGCGGCTGCACGGCGTTGCCGGCGACGCCATCGAAGGTGGGGTCGCCCTCGAAGATGACCTTGTAGGTGCGCATCGCCCACTTGCCGTTGCCGGGGTTGCGGAACTTCAGGAGCGCATACGGCTCGGAAACGTTCAGTCCGGCGTTAAGGTCATTGCGGAGCGCGTAGAGCGCTTCGCCTGAAGACGACGGCCCGATGAGCGCGTGTTCTTCGTTCGGGTTGTAGCCGGAGAGATACGGATCGGGCTGAACGTAGACCTTCTTGTTCGGATGCAGAGCGTCGTCGAGCGGACCGGAGCCGAGGCCGTTCGCGATGCTGACGATGTTGGTGGTGTTCACCGGCCATTCCACGGCGTAACGCACTGGCAGGCCGGACCACGCGACGCCGAGGCGGTTCGTGCGATACCAGACGACGACGAGCTGATTCGTCGGCGCGGCGGTGGTGGCGTTGGGAACGTTGACGGGAATGATCGACCCAAAGCGCGTCGGGCGATCATAGGCGCGGTCCGCGCCAGAGCCGTCGTAGAACGCGTTCGGGAAGAAGACGTGGCCCTGGCGGTCGAGGTAATCGAAGTGGCCCGGATAGGCGAGCGTGTCACCGACGAAGGCCGGCTTGTTGTCATCGAGATAACGCGTGTCGTCCCAGAGCACGGTGCGCACGACGTCGAACGCTGGGAAATGAATCGCTTCGTTGGGCTGCTGGCCGTCGGACTTCACGTAGCGCAATACCGAGTAACCGATGCCCGAGGCGTTGAAGATCGCCGCGCTCGGATCCACGGCGGCACCGGTCGCGGTGGTGTATTGCAACTCGCGATAGCTGTGCGGCAGCTCGACGCCTTGCGGCTGAACTTCGCTCGGCGTGTTCGCGACGTGGACGGTCGGCGTGCGCGGCCAGATGTTCTGGCCGACGGAGACGACGCGGTTGGTGTTCCCCGGATTGGAATCGAGACGCCAGCGGAGTCGGGCGGTGACCGGACGGATGGCGTAGAGGCGGCCTTCGGCCTGGCTCCAGTAGAATGCATTTTGTTCCGTGTCGAAATTGCTGCTGCGTTCGAGCAGTTCGATTTCAGGCGGAACGAGCGCCGTGGCGCCGAGCGGGCGGGCGATCTTGCGGCCGATGACCCACGCCGGAATCGCGATGAAGGCGCGCGTCTGGCCGTTGGTGCGGCCGGTGCCGGTGATCCAGCCGTCGCTGTTGATCGCGCGGGCCTCGTCGAGCTGCCACTGCGAATCGGGCGGGAGCAGATCGTTCATGTCATAGATCTGCTCTGCGCTGTGCAGGAACGCGCGCGAGGTGCCGGCGGCGTTGTTCGCGGCGCCGACGGTCTGGCGGAAGTTATTGATGCCATGCGCGACGCTGTAGCCGTTGGGGATGAATCCACCGAGCAGCACGGGGTTCTGGCCCTGTTCCCAGCGGAAGGCTTGTGACGTGCCGCTGATGGTCATGGCTCCGGCGACGGCGCCCGCGCTGTTGATCGCGTTGGCGTAGTTGTTCACCGCGCCGCCAATGAGCGGGGCGACGAGCCGGCTGCCGGCGGTGTAGAGCACGGCGCGAAGCACGCCGTTGGTGACGGCGCGGCCGGCGATCTGGCCGGCGTCATTGATGCCGAAGGCTTCCACTACCTCGGTCCCGATCAGCGACGGGAGCACGCCCCACACGCCGTTGGTGTGGATGAGCGCGCGATTGGTGGCATTGGCGGTGAGGTTGCCGAATCCTACGATCTGGCCAAGCCCGTTGATGGCGCGGCCTTCGGTGCGATTGCCGACCTGCACAAAGCCGAGCTTGGTGAAGGTGCCGTTGCGATAGGCGAAGGCTTGCGGCAACGCGCCGCCTTCGATCACCGAGCCGGTGACTTCGCCGTTGCCATTGATGCCATAGGCGTAGCTGGCGGTGCCGCTGGCCGCGCCGAGATCGGTGAGCGTGCTGCCATCAAGAATGCCGTTGAAGCGGAAGGCGCGTCCGTCCGCGCTGGAGTTGCGGCTGGCGTAGCCGGCGACCTGACCTTGATCGTTGATGGCCGTGCCGAAGCTGGTGGACCAGCCGGGCAGTGTGCCGATGTCGCGCACGGCGTAGGCAGGCTTTGGAATGACAGCCAGCTCGAAGGTCTGGCTGGCAGAATCTCCCGGAGTGTCGCGCACGGAGACGGTGACGACGACGTTTCCGATTTCGCCTTTGGCCGGGACGATGTAGAGGGTGCGGTTGATG
>CAMCCU010000020.1 GCA_945872975.1 Pedosphaera parvula Ellin514 | reverse complement strand
AAGGGTAGAAGTGAGGTTGGCGTGTTCTCTTCGACACTTTGGTCGGCGATGCTTGAGATGGTCGGGGCATCGTTCTGGCCGATAACGGTCACGTTGAAGCTGCGGCTCACGGTATTGTTCAGCGACTGTCCGTCGTTGACCGTGACGGTGATGACGGCGGTTCCGGTTGCGTTCGTGGCTGAGCGAAGGACCAGCGTGCCGGACGAGTTTGGGCTGGTGTAGCTCAGTGTCGGATTGGGGATGAGACTCGGCGTGCTGGAGGTCGCCGTGATCGTGAGGGTCTCGATCTCATTCGCCGCACCAGAGGAAATGCCGGACAAGCTGATGGTCTGCGGTCCTGAATCTTCGTTGAACTGGATGTTGCCCAGGGCAGACAGCGTCGGGACGTCGTTCACTGAATTGACCGTCACGGTGAAAGTGCGCGACACGGTGTTGCTCTGGCTCTGGCCGTCATTCACGGTGACGGTAATCAACGCGCTGCCGCTGGCATTGGCGACCGGCGTGAAGGTGAGCGTGCCGGTGGCGTTTGGGCTGGTGTAGCTCACGGTCGGATTTGGAATCAGCCCGGTGTTGCTGGAGATCGCCGTCACGGTAAGCGTGTCTGTCTCGTTGGCTGCGCCCGTGCCGATGCCCGCCAGGTTGATTGTCTGCTGGCTCGCGTCTTCGCTGATGGTGAGGTTGCTGACGTTGTTCAATGTCGGCGCCTGGTTCACCGGTGTGACGGTAACAGTGAAGGTGTCTGTCGCCGTCGTTCCTGCCGAATCCGTGACGGTGACCGTGATGGTGGACGAACCGAACTGCGTGGCGGCGGGTGTCGCCTTCACGTTTCGATTCGCACCCGAGCCGGTAAAGTCGATGTTGGCGTTCGGGATGAGCGTGGGGTTGGAGGAAGTCCCGGAAATCGTGAGGCTGGAAGCGGCCGTTTCCACGTCAGCCACCGTGAAGGGCAGGGTGGAGGTGGCGTTGCCCTCGGCGACTGTTTGGTTCGCGATATCGGAGATTGTCGGTCGATCATTGACGTTGGTAACCGTCACCGTGAACGTCCGCGCGAAAGAGTCGTTCTGAGCCTGGCCGTCACTGACTGTCACGGTGATCGTCGCCGCGCCGGTGGCGTTTGTCACGGTGGCGAACGAGAGGGATCCGGATGAGCTGGGACTGGTGTAACTCACCGTGGGTGCTGGAATCAGGCTTGGATTGCTGGAGGTCGCGGTGACGGTGAGAGTCTCGATCTCGTTCGTCGCGCCGGTGGTGATTCCGGACAGAGAGACCGTCCGTTGCCCGGCGTCCTCGGCGATTGTCAGGTTGCTCAGAGCGCTGAGGGTGGGGGCTTGGTTTACCGGCGTGACCGTAAGAATGAAGGTGTCGGTAGCGCTGCTTCCGCTGGCGTCGGTGACTCGAACCGTGATGACGGCAGAACCAAAAGCCGTGGCAGTCGGAGTGACGGTCACGGTTCGATTCGCTCCTGAACCGCCGAACACGATGTTGCCGTTTGGAACAAGACCGGTGTCGGAGGACGTTCCAATCAGGGTCAGGCTCGCGGCTGCGGTTTCTTGATCGCCGATGGTGAAGGCGATGGCTGGGGTGGCGGCGCTCTCCGCAATCGTTCGATCGACGATGTCAGAGAGGGCGGGCAAGTCGTTGACGGGGCCCACCACGACGTTGAAGGTCCGGGCGACCGTGTTGTTCTGTGACTGCCCATCATTGACGGTCACCGTGATCGTGGCAGTGCCGGTCGAGTTGGTAGCTGGGCGAAGGGAAAGGGAGCCAGTCGAGCTTGGGCTCGAATAGGTGACCGTAGGATTCGGGATGAGGCTTGAATCGCTCGAGGTCGCCGTGATCGTGAGAGTCTGACTTTCGTTCGCCGCGCCGCTTCCGATGCCGGATAGGTTCACCGTTTGATTTCCCGAGTCCTCGGCGATGTTCAGCGTGCTGAGCGCGTTCAGCGTGGGAGCATCGTTCACCGCATTGACGGTGATGGAGATGGTCGCGGCAGCAGAGTTGGTTCGGCCATCGTTGACGCGGAACGTAAAACTGTCGCTGCCGAAGAAATTCGTGTTGGGCCGGTAACTGACATTCGGCGCGGTCCCAGAGAGCGTGCCGTTGCTCGGCGAGGTCGCGATGGAGAATGTGAGGGTGTCGCCGTCGGAATCTGTTCCGGCAAGGGTGATGGCTCTGGACTGATCTTCCGAGGTGCTGGTCGAACCGCTGGTGGCCACGGGAGTGGAGTTCGATTGCGTGCCGGGGACGGTGTAGGAAATTTGATTGGACGGGTCGCTCTCAAGGTCCGCCACGTTCTTCGCGGTCACGACGAAATAGTAGGTAACCCCCGGGACGAGATTGTTGACGGTCGCCGTGGTCAGGTTGGTCGCCACGCTCACCTGACCCGTGTAGCTGCCGCTGGTGACGCCGTACTTGAGCACGAACGACGCGAGGTTGGTGTGGGAAGCCGCTCGATCCCACGCGAGTGTTGCGCTCTCAGCTCGTGTGCTGCTCACGGCTCCGCAGAGCGCCGCGACAAGCAGGGTCGTGCGAAACAACTGGCGAGTCATCCGCTCGGCCACTCGGTTTGACCAAATGTTCATCATATCCAAACGAATGGCCAAGCAGCGTCGGTGCCATTGCGCTCTTATGGATTGGAGAGCGGCGATTTAGTGGATGCGGGTGTCTCGTGTCATTTCGGAAGTGTCCTGCGGTTCCAATCTTGGGGCATTACTGCGCTGCCGAGGAGATTGGCGGAATGCTACAAGTCTCTCAGCCGTAGGCCAGGGCCTTGGGAAACGGAGCTGTGGGCGTCACTTTGGTTGAATTCGCCCCGGTGCTTGAGGGGTTTGCTGAACCTTACGGGAAGATGCGTAGTCGTGTCTCATCTCCAACGATTGGAGTGAACAGATACTGGTCACCGCCTGGTTGTGTAGCCCTCCAGACGTGGGGTGGAAAATGGATTCTTGCCGCCTCTCTACTCTCCCAGAGCATCGCGCATCGCCGCGAACATGCTTTTGCCGGAGGTTGCTGCAATCGGTTGTTTGCTACGTTCGCTGGCGTTCTCGACCAGTTCCTGCGGCAGCTCCTTCAAGAATGGCGAGGGATGGCAGGGCATGCTCTGGCCATATTTTTTGCGCCCAAGACAATAGCTCAGCCGCAACGTCAACTTCGCGCGCGTGATCGCGACGTAGAAGAGGCGACGCTCTTCGTCGAGCGTGCCTTCGACTTTGGAGCGCGTGTGCGGCAGCAGTCCATCTTCGAGGCCAACGACCTGAACGTGCGGGAACTCCAGCCCCTTGCAACTGTGCATGGTGATGAGCGTCACGGCGTCGCCCGTCTTTTCTTTCTCATCTTCACGATCGCTGTCGAGCGTGACTTCTTCGAGGAAGGTTTGCAGTCGTTCGGCCGGCGGCAGCGCAGGATCTGAATCCAAATCCGCCATCAAGTCCTTGAGGTTGCGGACGCGGTTGTCGGCCGTTTCGATGTTCTTCTCCGAACGCCGCAGGTCGTTGATGTAGTCGGCTTCCTCCAGAAACTTCTCGGCCCACGCGTGCAACTGGAGGCTGGACCCGTCGGTCAATTGCGCCCGAGTACGTTCAATGAATTCGAGGAACTCCTGAATGCTCTGTTGGGTGCGCGTCTGGAAACTCTCCTGCACGTCAGTGTGCCGCATCGCACTGAAGACGGAGCAACTGCGTTCCTGGCTGGCGGCGAGCAAACGTTCCATCGTCACATTGCTCAAGCCGCGTGCCGGTACGTTGGCAATGCGCAGCAGGCTCGTGTCGTCGTGCGGGTTCGTGAACATCTTGAGATAGGCGAGGAAGTCGCGCACCTCACGTCGGTCGAAATAGCTCTGCCCGCCAATCAGGTGGTAACGAATGCTGGCTTGCCTGAGTGCCATTTCCAGTGGTCGCGCCTGTAGGTTTGTGCGGAAAAGGATGGCCTGGTGCTCCCATGGGATGCGCCGTAGCAGCCGCGCGGCTTCGATCTCCTCGACCACGGTGCGGGCCTCGATTTCATCGGACTCGAATTCTTCGAGTACGATCTTCTCGCCCTGGCCGTTGTCGGACCAAAGCTGTTTGCCGCGACGCCGGGCGTTGTTCTTGATGACGGCGTTGGCAGCGTTGAGGATCGTGTTCGTCGAGCGATAGTTCTGTTCGAGCTTGATGACCTTCACCTCGGCGAAGAACTTTTCGAGGTCGAGCAGGTTCGAGATTTCCGCGCCGCGCCAGCCGTAGATGCTCTGGTCGTCATCGCCCACGACGCACAGGTTTCGATGCTCCTCGCAGAGCAGTTGGACCAGCTTGAACTGCGCGGCGTTCGTGTCCTGATATTCGTCCACCATTACGTAGCGATACTTCTCGCGGCAGGCGGCGAGGACGGCGGGATGCTCGACGAAAAGTCGGAGCGCGAGCAGCAGGAGGTCGTCGAAGTCGATAGCGTTGCAGGCGTGCAGCGCGCTTTCGTAACGCTTGAGGACGTGCTCGGCCAGTGCGCGCACTGAAGGTTCCGCAAAGACAGCCGCCTGCGAGCCGCCGTTCTTGAAGCGGCCGATTAAGCTCAGGATGGCCTTTGGGTCGTTCGTCTCGCCTTTTGCCGAAAGGTGGCTGAGGATTTTCTTGATGGCACCGAGTTGCTCCGATTCGTCGTAGATGACGAAGTTCTTCTTGTAACCCAACACTTCAATGTGTTCCCGGAGGATGCGGGCGCAGAGCGAATGGAAGGTGGAAATCGTCGGGCCGTCCGCCTTCTTGCCGTCCTTCTTCTTTCCACGCGGCACCAGCTTGCCGACCCGCTCCTTCATTTCACGTGCGGCCTTGTTCGTGAACGTGACGGCGAGAATGTTTACCGGCGCGATGCCGCGCTCCACCATGTGTGCGATGCGGAAAGTGATGACGCGCGTCTTGCCCGTCCCTGCGCCGGCGAGGATGAGAACGGGGCCGCGGATCGTTTCCACGGCCAGGCGTTGTTGCGGGTTCAGCGAGTACAGGTCAACCATCGGTCGCGCAGTTTAGGGAGCAAGGACGGGGAGGCAAGGAGAAGCCCGGATCGAGCGGGAACTTTTTCACTTGCGGCGTTTCTCCAAAAAATGTCCACCATTCGCCAAGCCCCGCACATCGTCTTGCTACGATAAGATGCGAGGCTGAGTCAGCTGAAATTACCAAAGACCATGCTATGAAAACTGTAAAAGCAGGAATCAGTCGTTCAATCACTCGATCGTCCAAGGTCTCGAAGAGGACCCGACCCGCCAAGTCAGTGGTCATCGATCTGGTGCCGGCGCTGATCAAGGTGAAGACGATCCTCGTCCCGATCGACTTCTCCGCAACGGCCAATAAGGCGTTGGTGTATGCCATCAAGATGGCCGACCAATTCGGGTCCAAGATCATCCTTTTGCACGTTGTGGAACCGATCGCCTCGCCGGATGTGGCGTACCATCCCTTGATGCTGGAGACCGACAAGTCCAAGAGCATTGCGAAGGGGAGGCTGGATGGCTTGTGCCGGACAGCAAAGATTCCCGCCCAAATGCTGGACCGAACCTTGGTTCGCTATGGGAGTCCGTTCTCGGAGATCACCAGCGCGGCCCGGACATTAAAGGTGGATCTTATTATTCTCACGACCCACGGCTATACCGGACTGAAGCATGTGTTCATGGGCAGCACCGCCGAGCGAGTTGTGCGCCATGCGCCGTGCCCTGTCCTGACGGTCCGTGAGAAAGAGCACGAGTTCGTCTAACGTCGGGTGGTCGTTAGTCGTCGGGAAACATGTGGGGTAGGGGCGGCGCATCAAGGTCTGATGCGCCGTTGTTTCATGTGGATCTCTTCGGGTGCCTCTATACTTCGAGGCTGGGAGGCGCTTTTGGGTTTTGGAGATGTTTCAAATTCAAGCCGTTGCATCGTTGTGCCGAGTACCAGCGAGACTGAATCGATCAGTAGTCAGTCAAGACTGCGGTGGCGCGTAATGCTGGGCTTGAGGGCTGGATTGGTTTCGTAGCTTTCAGCGGTTGCAGGGCTCTGATTGCTGGCTGTAAGGTCGCTTCAAGCTTACGTCCGATGCACAATCATGGGCTTGTCGATGAACGGGAGTCGGTGGCTTCTGTCCAAGTCGCGCTAGTGCAATGTTGATGCGCAAGTCGAACG
Organism: Pedosphaera parvula Ellin514; assembly: GCA_945872975.1. GTDB lineage: Bacteria > Verrucomicrobiota > Verrucomicrobiia > Limisphaerales > JADJPG01 > JADJPG01. The sequence continues at coordinate 17,983 of CAMCCU010000020.1, read as the reverse complement.
ATTGTTAAAACTCAGATGGGTAACGAATATCAAACGCCTGATGCCGAATCCGATTTGTCGGAGCGCGGCATTGAGATCACGGATATCTATTTCATCCTGTTTCGCAGGAAATGGATGATCATTGCGGGAGCGATGCTCGGTGTTTTGGCGGCGGTGGGACTGTGGAAGTTAAGGCAGCCGATGTATCAGTCCGAAGCCAAGCTCCTCGTGAAATACGTGGTGGAGACGCCTGCGGTCGTGCCTATTGGGACCGAAGTTCGTGTGCAAAATCCGGATGAAAGTGGGGCGGGGGTGTTGAACTCGGAGATCGAAATCCTGAACAGCGTGGATCTCGTTCAACAGGTTGCCCGGATGATTGGGCCAGAGAAGATTCTTCCTGAGGGAGCGCCAACGAACGATGTGGACCGGGCGGCGGGCATCATCAGCAAGAACTTCAAAGCGGTGCCGCTTCAGCGAAGCAAGATTCTCACGCTCAGGTTTCAGCATCCCAGGAGCGATGTGGCGCAGTCGGTTTTGCAGGGACTGATCGACGCCTATTTGAAGAAGCACGACGAGATACACCGGGCCTTGGGGATATCAGATGCGACTCTGGCCCAGCAGCGCGAGCAGTTGCGAACCAACCTGACCAGCGCGGAGGTGGAGTTCCGGCGAATTCGGGACGCAGTGGGAGTTCACTCTCTGGAAGATTCCAAGAAGGAGAACATCAAGCTGGAATCGGGTATTCGACAGGAACTCAACACCACGCAGGCAGATCTGGCTCAGAAGCAGGCCATGTTCGATGCCCTCCGGCAACAGGCACCGTCATCGAATGGAGGACCTCCTATTGATATCAGCATTGTTCCCCCGTCGGATAAGATCGACGAGTATCGGTCTGAGACGGATCTCATCGCGGTATTGAACCGTAGGCTGCTCGAGTTTGCCGGGTTGACTGGTGCCGCCCCTCAAGTCAGGACGAACCAGATATTGCTTCAGGAGGCTCGTGTTCGGAAAAGCCTGCTCGAATCCAACTACCCGACTCTCCAGCGACTTACTTCTACGCTGCCAGCTTACGCGTTCGCCCCGTCGCAGGCGACGCAGCCAGCGATGGACGTGGGGACACTGGGTATCCAGGTGAAGTCTTTGGAATCCAAAATGACCGTGCTGACCAACCAACTGGCAACAGTGCGCGCCGAGTTGAAGAAGGTGGAGGATGTCGAAGCGGAGATGACGGAGCTTCAGCGCCGGATTGGCAGTCTTCAGAAGCAACTCGCATTCGTGGAGCAAAGCCTGTTGCAGGTCCGCTTTAATGCGAATCTGGGGGATCGTCAGAATACTAGCATCAGCAAAGTCCAGGCGCCGTCGCCTCCCTTCCGTGACTTCGCCCAGCTCTACAAGAAAGTGGCGATGGCGGTGGTCGGAGGTTTGTTGGTGGGACTGATTCTAGCATTCCTGACCGAGAAGTTGTTCGATCGTTCGTTGAAGCGGAGCAAGGATGTTGAGTCATTGCTGGCGGTGCCTCTGTTTCTCACCATCCCGTCGATGCGGTTTCGTTCAAAGAGTTCATCCATCGCCGATGCGAGCAAATCAACTGAGGCTGCGCTGCCCGTCGCCAAACGAAAGACGAGTGACGGCGCGTCAATCGATGTGATGGATATTCCTCGTGAGGGGTTGGAGGAGTTGAAGCCGTATCACGATGCCTTGAGAGATCGTTTGGTCAACCACTTCGATGCGCGGGACATGAGGCATAAGCCTAAGCTCATCGCCGTAACGAGTTGCGGGGATGGCGCGGGCGTCAGCTCAATCGCCACCGGGTTGGCGGCATCGTTGTCGGAAACCGGAGATGGGAACGTGCTCGTGGTCGACATGCGGGGGAAGCGCGGAGCTGCGCACGCATTCTATCATGGCAAGCCGGCAATTGGGCTCGCTGAGGCTCTGGAGAATGAGACGCGAACCGGCGCACAGGTGCAAGAGCACCTCTATGTTGTCTCGGCTGGTTCGTTGGATCAGAAGCTGCAAAAGATCGTGCCGTTGCAGTTCAGCCGCTTTGTGCCAAAGCTGAAAGCCAGTGACTATGACTACATTATTTTTGACATGCCACCCGTCGGGCAGACGAGTGTGACCGCAAAGGTCGCCAGATATATGGACATGGTGTTAATGGTGGTAGAGTCCGAGAAGACTGATCGTGATGTTGCCAAACGAGCTGGCCTGTTGTTGGCGGAATCCAACGCGACTGTGGCGACGGTGTTGAATAAACAAAAGACCTACGTGCCTCGATGGTTGCAGCAAGAGTTTCACTGAAGAGCCTGTGGTAAGCGCGACAATCCTTGATCTCGGCGTGCCAGCAGGGCAGCCTTCGACATTCCTAGGCCGGTAACGAATGTCCCAGATGGCAGTCGTAGTTGCAGATAAACGTTTAGTTTTGCCAAGCCCTTCCGATCACTTGGTTGGAAGCGCAGTGGTGACCTGAAGGCATGTGTGCTGCCGAACATGATGTATTTTATGAATAGTGCCACGAGATCGAAAGAGTCCAGATGGCACGGACGGCAGTCTGGCGCAGTGTGCGCGATTGAAGTTTGGTCGAAGTTGCATAGTCCTGTTGTATGATGGCCAAAGGCGCAGATTTGAGTGACGCATTGAATATCAAGGTTTGGATTGACCTTGATAACACGCCGCATGTCCCGTTTTTCATCCCCGTCCTGCGTGAGCTGGAGCGGAGAGGTTACGAGGTCATCCTTACCGCTCGTGATGCGTTTCAGGTATGTGAACTCGCGGATCTGAAGGGCCTGAAATACGAAAAGATAGGTCGCCATTACGGGAGGAATCCCATGATGAAAGTGTTGGGCCTCGTCGGCCGGTCCCTTCAATTGGCCTCTTTCTACTTCTTGAATCGCCCTCGGATTGCGCTTTCCCACTGCTCTCGCTCGCAGATCATGCTCTGCAACATCCTTCGTATCCCGACGATACTTATTGTCGATTACGAGTTTTCCGAAACGCCCCTTCTGATTCGCCCCAAATGGGAGATTGTTCCGGAGTGCCTGCCGGATCACGGACTGCACTCGTGTGCCACCCGGCTGCGGAAATTTAGGGGCATCAAGGAGGATGTCTATGTGCCTGACTTTGAGCCTGACATCTCGGTCTTGGAGTGTCTTGGGTTGAGCAAGGGCGATTTGGTGATTACGGTTCGCCCTCCTGCGACCGAAGCGCACTACCACAATCCCGAGGCTGAGTTGCTGCTCAATGCTCTGATGGATCGGATTTGCCGGACTCCGGGAGTTCGAGCAGTGCTGCTGCCGCGGAACAAAAATCAGGAGCTGACGCTTCGAGACAAGCACCCTCAATGGTTCGAGAGTGGAGCGACGATCATTCCCCAGAAGGCGGTGGATGGGATGAGTCTGATTTGGTTCTCTGACTTGGTCGTCAGCGGCGGTGGGACGATGAACCGCGAGGCGGCTGCTCTTGGTGTTCCGGTTTACAGCATTTTCCGGGGTAAACTTGGTGCAGTTGATGCGAAGCTGGAGAAGGACGGACGGCTAGTTATGGTGCGCACGGTATCCGAGGTGAACGACAAGATTGCATTTGATCGGCGCGACAAAAGCTTGTCCCCGGACAAACATCCGCGCGCGGCTCTCTTCGACATTGTGCAGCACATTGAGGACATTGTGCGAAAAGAATGTCCGCAGAAAAAGCATTGAGGGGCGATTCCATGACTGTGGGCATAAAGACAATTATCGTCGCGGGGGCGCGGCCAAATTTCATGAAGGTGGCTCCGCTGATGAAGCGGATCGCGGAACAGGACAGAAATTCTGATCGCGGGTGGTTTGATGTTCGGCTGGTTCATACCGGCCAGCATTACGACGAGAAGATGTCGAATGTTTTCTTCCAGGAGTTGGGCATTCCCGCACCGGACATCAACCTTGGAGTTGGATCCGGATCCCAAGCGGTGCAAACAGCAAGTGTCATGACCAGCTTTGAGCCGGTTTGTGTGAGTGAAAAGCCGGACTGGGTGATTGTTGTAGGAGATGTGAATTCCACCGTCGCTTGCACTCTGGTTTGCGCGAAGATGGGAATACGCGTCGCGCACGTGGAGGCTGGCTTGCGAAGTTTCGACCGGGCGATGCCCGAGGAGATCAACCGGATTGTGACCGACTCGCTGGCGGACTTGCTTCTCACTCCTTCTGAAGACGGTAATCAGAATCTCCGACGCGAAGGCGTGGCGGAGGAGCGAATCAAGTTGGTTGGGAACATCATGATTGATTCTCTGATCGAGAATCTACCCATGTCCCGGCAGAGCAATATTCTTAACCGGCTTGGATTGAAGTCCGGCCAGTTTGCTTTTGTCACGCTGCACCGGCCGTCCAACGTGGATGGCAAGGAAAGTTTGACTGCCATCATGGCGGAGGTGGAGCGCCTGGCGTCGTGGGTGCCGGTGGTTTTCCCCATCCATCCCCGGACACGCAAGATGCTTGGGGAATTCGGAATCATGCCGTCGGAAGGAAAGGGGTTACAGCTCATCGATCCGATCGGTTATCACGATTCGCTCTGTCTGACCGAGAACGCGCGGCTCCTGCTCACCGATTCCGGCGGCCTCCAGGAAGAGGCGACGTATTTCCGCACACCTTGCCTGACGCTCCGCCCGAGCACAGAGCGGCCGGTGACGGTGACGATGGGCAGCAATCGGTTGACGAACCTTGATCGTTTGGCGGCGGACATCGAAGAGTTCCTTGGAGGGCCGGAGCGAAGAGGAGTGATTCCTCCTCTGTGGGACGGCGGGACTGCTCGTCGTACGCTCGACGAGATTATAGGCGCATCCCGGCGATGACTTCCGCTGCGAGAATAATTGATACTTCAGAGCAGGATGTGTCGGGTGGGTCAGCTCTCAGGTCCAGCCATCTCCGGGCAACCACGCTGAAGTTGCTGGCCTACTGCCGCTCGAATGACTGGGCTGGCTACGATCCTTACGACGCACTAAATAGCCGCATTTTTCAGGCGCTTCCGTTTCTCGACTTCAGGCTCGTCCGCCTGCTTCTGACGCAGGCGAACAAGCGCAGCCCGATCAATCTGCGTCCGCTCCTGCTCGTTCCCAAGACGCAGAATCCGAAAGGGCTGGCTCTCTTTCTGGCCTCACTCCTGAAGCTGTCGCGCGCCGGGGTGCTGGATCGCGAGGAGGACTTGGTTGGGATGGGAGACCGGCTCCTCGCGTTGCGCTCGGATAACTCTCCATATTCCTGCTGGGGCTACAACTTTTCCTGGCAGACTCGATTCGAACTCGTGCCTCGTGGGTCGCCGAACATCATCTGCACAACGTTCGCAGCGAATGCGCTGTTGGATTTGTATGAGAAGCATCCTGAACCACGCATCCTCGAAGCGGCGGTCAGTGCATGCGACTTCATTCTCGATGTTTTGTATTGGAGGCCGACCGCTACGGAGTCCTGCTTCAGCTACACGCCTCTTTGGAAGGCCGAGGTTCACAACGCCAGCCTGTTGGGTGCGGCTTTGCTCTGTCGCGTGGCTCGGGTCTCTGGCGAGAAAAGGTTCATTGATCCAGCGCTGGAGGCTGCGAGGTACTCCGCTCGTCGCCAGCATGCGGATGGGGCGTGGGACTACGGGGAATGCGATAGTCCTTCGCAACGATGGAAGGACAATTTCCACACCGGCTATAATCTTTGCGCGTTCCGTCGCATCGCGGGAGATACAGGAGTCTCGGATTTCGAGCCGAACGTGCGTTTGGGATTTCAATTCTATCGGGATCACTTCTTTCGGGAGGATGGTGCGCCGAAGTATTTTCACAACTCCACTTATCCCATCGACGTGCATTGCGTGGCGCAAAGTATCATCACGCTCTACGCTCTTCAGGATCTGGCCCCGGACAATTTGACCCTTGCGGAGTCTGTCTTGAAATGGACGATGGCCAACATGTGGAATGACAGAAAGGGTTACTTTTACTGCCTGAAGAATCCTTCCTACACGGTGAAGATTCCATACATGCGCTGGGCCCAGGCTTGGATGCTTCTTGGGTTGGCCACGATACTGGACGGGCCCGCCAATTCCGCACTGCCGGTTCCGGCTGCCAATGGAAATGGAGGCTTACGATGAGCCACGAACACGGGACAGGCCACGGATCTCCGCTTCGCTATGTCATCGTCACGCCGGCCAGGAACGAAGCTGCAAACATCGAACGAACGATTCAGTCGATGGTCGCTCAGTCTCTGCGTCCACTGAAATGGGTGATTGTCAGCGACGGCTCGACGGATGGGACGGACGACATCATCAAACGATATTCGACTCTGCATTCGTGGATAGAATTGGAGCGGTGCGCGGAGCGGGCGGAACGACACTTCGCGGCGAAGGTCAACGCGTTCAACGCCGGCTATGCGCGGTTGAGGAATGTCGAGTATGACCTGGTCGGTAGCATGGATGCGGATATTTCCTTCGACGCAGACCAGTTTGAATTCCTAATTCGGAAGTTCTCGAAGGAACCAAAGCTTGGCCTGGCCGGCACGCCGTTCAAGGAAGACGGGATGGAGTATGATTTTCGATTCTCCAGCGCCGAACACGTTTCCGGTGCCCTCCAACTGTTCCGGCGCGAGTGTTTCGAGGCGATTGGTGGATACGTTCCCGTCAAGGGTGGTGGCATCGATGTGATCGCGGTCTGGAGCGCACGGGCTAGCGGATGGAAAACGCGCACGTTCACAGAGCGATTCTACCGGCACCATCGAAAGATGGGGACGGCGAGGGACGGCATGGTGAAGGTGAAGTTCAAGGACGGCCAGAAAGACTATGCGCTCGGCGGGCATCCGCTGTGGGAAGTCTTTCGGATGTTTTATCAGATGACGAAGAAGCCGGTGATTGTGGGTGGTTGCGCGTTGGGTCTGGGATACTGCCTGTCCGCCATTCGGCGCGTAGAGCGGCCGATGTCTCCTGATTTGGTGCGGTTTCGGCGTGCGGATCAAATGCACCGTTTGAAGGCCAAATTGTTCAAAGTGTTTTCAGGACGGACCCCTGCCGGTGCTTAAACGGAACATTGTGCAACAGCGTCGTGTCAAAGGAATGCAACCATGTTGATTGAAGGTAAAGAGATTGTTGTTCGTGGAAAGTTTCCACGCGTCGCTCGTGTTCGCGCCGAGTACTACGAGTATGTCAGCGATGCCAAGAGCTTCGTCGCGGAGTTGAAGAGGTCTGGCACTACGGCGGATGTCCTGAGCTTTTTGCAAGAGACGGTGGATCGGACTCCGCGGGGTGACTTCTATCACGAGGTCGAGAGCATCTCGGTGGTTCCCATTACGACGTTCGAGCATTGGTGGAAGAAGCAGATCAATGACAAGACACGGAACATGGTGCGCAAGGCGCAGAAGGCGGGAGTGGAGCTTCGGCCAGTCGAGTACAACGACGAGTTTGTGCAGGGCATCGTCAAGATTTACAACGAATCGCCGGTGCGCCAGGGCAAGCCGTTCAGTCACTACGGCAAAGATTTCGTGACCATCAAGGCGGAGCACAGCAGCTATCCGGACCGGAGCGAATTCATCGGTGCCTACTACAAGGAGGAGCTTGTCGGCTTCGTGAAGCTCGTTCACGGACGTGGAGTTTCCAATTTGATGAACATCATTTCGCTCATCTCCCATCGCGACAAGGCTCCCACCAACGCGCTTATTGCGAGGGCGGTTGAGATTTGCGCGCAGCGCGGTGTGTCGTGCCTTCACTACGGCTTGTGGAGCAAGCGCGGTCTGGGTGATTTCAAAAAGCATCACGCCTTCGAGCGTCTGGATGTTGTGCGGTATTTCGTCCCGCTGAATTTTCGCGGTCATCTGGCTCTGGGGCTCAAGTTGCATCGCAAAGCCGCCGACATTCTTCCTGAAAAGGTGGTGGATGTGCTGGCGGGATTGCGCGGTAAGTGGAATGCGCGTAAACGAATGTCCCCGCAGCCAGTGACGGGGCAGTAGCTCAATTGGCAGAGCGTCGCGGCGCAAGTCGCGGAGGCGGAAGTTCAAACCTTTCCCTGCTCCATTACCTCATGAATCAAGTCACTGTTTACCTGTTCAAAAGGAATTTTGAACGCCGAGGCTGTCCTTTGCGATGCAGGGTGGCGATTGCTTTTGGAAACCTATGCCGGGAATAGCTGGGGTCATCCAAAAGAGTGTCGGGCCAGAGGTGCAGGCAGCCATCCGCACCATGGCAGAGTGCATGCGGCACGAGCCATTCCATAAGGCCGGCACGTATTTCAACGAGTCCGAAGGTGTCGCATTGGGCTGGGTCACGGATAGCGGAACCTTCGCGGATTGTCTCCCGATCTGGAACGAACGACGGGATGTTGTCCTGATCTTCGCAGGTGAACATTTTGGTGAACACGAATCGGAGATTGGCGCGTTGCGTGCAAAAGGTCATGCGGCCGGTAAGAGCGATGCCAGTTACTTGATTCATGTCTATGAAGAACGGAGCATTGAAGCATTTCTGAGAAGTTTGAACGGTTGGTTTAGTGGTGTGCTGATCGACTTCCGCGAACGCCGTGTCACTGTGTTCAATGATCGGTATGGTCTGAAGAGGGTTTACTACCACGAGACTTCGGATGCGTTCTGGTTTGCTTCGGAAGCCAAGGCGCTCCTGCGCGTGGTTCCGCAGTTGCGACAGTTCGATGCGACGAGCCTGGGAGAATACTTTGCCTGCGGTTGTGCGCTGCAGAATCGCACGTTGTTCGCGGGCGTTCGCCAGATGCCCGGCGGCTCCATGTGGAGTTTTGAGCGGGGGGTAAATGTCGGCAAGGCATCGTACTTCACTCCTGGTGAATGGGAGAATCAGGAACCGCTTGGAAGCGAAGATTACTACGAACGTCTTCGAGAGACATTCTTCCGCATTCTCCCTCGCTATTACGCTGGTGCCGGTGAGGTCGGTGTTTCGCTGACGGGTGGAGTGGATAGTCGAATGGTTATGGCGTGGTCGTCGGGCGGCCGGCATCCGACCTACACATTTGGCGGGATGTATCGCGACTGTGGTGACGTCAAGCTCGCTCGACAGGTTGCGAAGATTTGCGGGCGGCAGCATCAGGTCATCGAAGTCGGCAATGACTTCCTGCGGGAGTTCCCTCGGTTGGCGGCGCGGACGATTTACCTGAGCGATGGAGCGATGGATGTCAGCGGGTCTCCGGATCTTTTCGTCAACCGACACGCGAGGCAAATTGCGCCAGTGCGGATGACGGGCAACTACGGCGGCGAGATTCTCCGCAGTCTCGTTGCCTTTAAGCCGATGCCGGTTGATCAAGCGTTGTTCTCGGCGGAATTTCGTTCGCACGTTGTTCGGGCGGCGCAAACTTATGCGCAAGAATTGAGCCCGCGGCGCTTGTCCTTCGTCGCTTTCAAGCAGGTGCCCTGGCATCACTACTCACGGCTTTCATTGGAGTCCTCGCAGCTGACACTTCGCTCTCCCTATCTGGACAATGAGCTTGTGGCGCTCGCGTTTCGGGTGCCGGCGGAGCAAGCATTTCGAAACGAGATGTCGCTCCGGTTGATTGCGGATGGGAATCGCGCGCTGGCTGAAATTGGCACGGACCGGGGACTTCTCCTTCGTTCAACGCCCATTGTTTCCAAGATGCAGAATCTGTTTCAAGAGTTCACCTTTCGCGCGGAGTATGCCTATGACTACGGCATGCCGAACTGGCTGGCGCGGGTCGATGGCACTCTGAAGACGCTGCACCTGGAGCGGCTGTTCCTGGGGCGGCACAAGTTCTACCATTTCCGGCTTTGGTACCGTGACGCTCTGGCGCCGTTCTTGAAGGAGGTCTTGCTCGATCCGCGCACTCTTTCGCGATCTTACGTGGATCGCAAACGGCTGGAGCGCGCGGTATTGGATCATGCTTCGGCGAAACGGAATCACACACTGGACCTGCACAAATGGCTTTCCGTAGAATTGATGCAGAGAGAGCTGCTGGAGCGTGCCTCGTGAACAGTGACATGCGATGACGGCGAGCATTCCCCATATCACGGTCTGCATCTGCACGTTCAAGCGGCCGGTCCTGTTGAAGCGTCTGCTGGATGCGCTCGCTTGCTTGAAGTCCGAGGGGGCGTTCACGTTTTCCGTCGTAGTGGCGGACAATGATCGTGAACGAAGCGCTGAACCTGTGGTGCGGGATTTCAGCACGGCTTCGGCGCTTCAAGTGACCTATTGTTCGGAGCCTCGTCAGAACATTGCGCTGGCTCGCAACAAGACGCTGGAACATTCCGAAGGGGATTACATCGCCTTCATTGATGACGACGAATATCCCGGTGCCGAGTGGCTTTTGAAGCTCCTCGACGCGTCCCGTCAACATGGAGCCGACGGCGTGCTGGGACCGGTGAGACCTCATTTCGAGGAGGCTCCTCCGCGCTGGGCCGTGCGTGGTGGTTTTTTCGAACGGCCCAGACATGCCACGGGTTACAGGATCGATTTGAAGGAGGCGCGAACGGGAAATCTTTTATTCTCGCGAAGAATCATTGAGGGAGTTATGCCGGTGTTCCAGGAGCAGTTTGGGACCGGGGGTGAAGATGTGGATTTCTTTCGGCGGATGATGGGGCAGGGCAGGGTGTTCATCTGGTGCGATGAAGCGCCGGTCTTCGAGTCGGTTCCGCCGTCCCGCTGCAATCGACGTTACCTTCTGCGCCGGGGTTTGCTCCGGGGACGCAGTAACTTCAATAACCCAAAGGTTCGTGTCCGCAAGCTGGCGGTTTCCGCGTTGGCGATCCCGCTTTACGCGCTGGCGCTGCCAGTTTGTTTGCTGCTGGGCCAGCATGTTTTCCTGCGATATATGATTAAGTTGTATGACCATGCGGGAAGGTTCTTAACGATGTTTGGCCTGAACCCAGTCAAAGATCGGGATATGTGAAAGTGAGAGACGGCGATAAGTCCGCTCTCCAAGCAAAGTTCAATGCCTCAACAAGTCTCAGCGCTGTTGTTCGTCGGCTTCATCCTGTGGTTGCTCGCCAGGGATGCCAGGCAGCGTGGCAATGTGTCGCCAGCACTTTGGCTTCCCACCGTGTGGGTCATGATTGTTGGCTCGCGGCCCATTTCGCTCTGGTTTGGGGGTTCGCTTTCGATGGAATCGCCGGACGAGTATTTGAAGGGAAGTCCGTTCGACATGGCGGTGTTTCTATCACAGATCGTTCTGGGCGGATGGATTCTCAGCATGAGGCGGGTGAATTGGAATCGCTTGGTATCGCTAAACGGAGCACTCGTCATTTATCTGCTCTATTGGGCGCTTAGCGTGGCGTGGTCGGACTATCCCTTCGTCAGCTTCAAGCGCTGGATCAAGGATCTGGGAAACCTGGTGATGGTGCTTGTCATCGTCTCCGACACGGATCCCGCACGCGCGGTCAAGATTGTCTTCGCGCGCTGCACGTACGTGCTCATTCCGCTCTCCGTCTTGTTCATCAAGTATTACCCGGACCTGGGTCGTTATTACAGTCGATGGACGTGGGAGCCCATCTACTGTGGCGTGACGACGGAGAAGAACGCGCTGGGCTGCCTGGTGCTGGTGTGCGGGATGTTTCTGGCTTGGGAGCTTCTCAACGTGAAGTATCGGGAAACCACATCACGCGAGCGGCTGGATCTGGCCGCGAAGGGAATTCTGATTCTGATGATCTTCTGGCTGCTGAGCAAAGCCAACAGCTCCACGGCGCTGGTTTGCCTGATGATGGGTGTGGGCTTGATCTATGGGATGAAGTTTCGTGTGGCGATTCGCCAGGTTCGGTATCTCGGGACCTACGCGATGATCGTCGGAGGAGGGTTGCTTCTGCTCTATGCCGTTCCCGGGTTGCTTGAGGCCATTGTTGGTCTGCTCGGCGAGGACATGACGTTCACCGGACGCACTGATTTGTGGAAGGATCTTCTGAGCCAGCCGATCAATCCATTGATGGGTACAGGGTATCAAAGCTTCTGGCTTGGCGAACGTGCGGAGGTGATGTGGGAGAAGTATTACTTCCATCCGAATCAGGCGCACAATGGTTACATTGAGACGTATCTGAACGGCGGATTTCTCGGCGCCGCCTGTCTGGCGGGGCTTTTGATTGCGGCGGGTGCAGCGGTGAAGCGTGACTTGATTCGCGGCGTCGATTTCGCCCGTGTTCGGTTTGCTGCTTTAATCATCGCGCTATTCTACAATTGGACTGAGGCGGTCTTCAATCGGCTAAGCCTCGTGTGGTTTATTCTCCTGATCGCAGCGGTGAACATGCCTCGTCGTGCGCCAGTGAAGATTGCGAATCCGTCCGCAAAAACGCCCGGACAGAGCGCGGCTTCCGATCCTCGCCAGTCTTCACCCATCTGAAGTCGCCATGCTCGCCACCCTGCCAGCCAGAATCGTTGGAAAGTATCAGCGCACATCCGCGAAATATTTTTCGCGGCGGATGATTACCATGCGCAACGAGTCCCCTCTCATCTCGTTCACGTTTGACGATTTTCCTGAGTCGTCATTGCGCGTTGGCGGAGCGATTCTGAAGGGCCACGGATTGGCAGGTACTTACTACGCTTCGTTGGGGTTGATGGGACAGATGACCCCGACGGGTCTTATCTTTTCTCCTGGCGACTTGAAGGCGTTGTTGGATGACGGGCATGAACTGGGGTGTCACACTTTCGCGCATTGCGATTCGTGGGAGACGACCCCGAGCGCGTTCGAGCGGTCGGTGGAGGAAAACCAAACCGCTTTGAGCCGCCTTCATTCCGGTGCGCGCTTTGCCACGTTGTCCTATCCCATCACCTGTCCGCGGCCTGAAACGAAGCTTCGACTTTCCCGCCGCTTTGAGTGTTGTCGATTCGGTGGGCAAACTTTCAACGTTGGATCGCTGGACTTGAATCTGGTTGCCGCTCACTTTTTGGAAAAAGACCGCGGCGATGGAGCGGTAATTGGAAACCTGATTGAGCAAACCGTCCGGAATCGAGGGTGGTTGGTGATTGCCACTCATGATATCGCGGATGAGCACACGCCCTATGGATGCACTCCGGCGTTCTTTGAATCCGTTGTCCGCGATGCTGCCAGGTCTGGCGCGGTGATAATGCCGGTTGCCGATGCGTTGAAACACGTCTTAAGAGTGTGAAGCCGCTTTTCAGCGCGCAAAATTATTTACCTGACTCTTGTGCGTTTCTTTTGGAATATGCATTTCAGAACCACAATTAGCAGATGGTGATCAATGGTCGCCCGCGTTTATCTGCGGTTGAATTCTTAGCGGCAGCTTTCAATGAATCATTTTATGGTTAGACGCTGTGCTGTGGAATTCTAGGTGGACTGGAATTCTGGCTGGCCGGTTGCTTGTTGGCGTTGGCTTGAAATGGAACTACCGATGAAAATAGAAGTGCGATGGCCTGTTTATGGACATTTAGCTGTCCTGTTAGTGGGTGCTTTCTTGGCTCTGCCGGTTTTTCATGCGGATTGTGAGATTATCCCGGCAGATCGGCGGGTGAAGTGGGAGCCGGGTGTTGCTGGCGGTATTCCCAATCGAACCACCATTTTTGCTGACGCCACTCAGCCTCCGTATAACGCCAATAGCAGCGGCACCGCCAATGCAGCTGCCGCCATACAGAGCGCGATTAACGCGTGTCCTGCAAATCAAGTGGTGTATCTCCCAGCGGGTAACTATCGCCTCGATTCGCCGCTGAGGATGAAGGACAGCGTGACTCTAAGAGGGGCGGGTCCCAGGAGCACTTTGCTTCGTTACAGTGGTGGTGGTGATTATGTCATTCGGTTTGCGACCGGCAATTACGAGTGGGATTTTTCCAGCTCCACTCCAGCGAATCTGACGGGTGGAATCTCGAAAGGATCGACCAACATCACGATGGCGAACAACAATTGGGTCGCAGGCGATCTTGTGCTCATTGATGAGCTCGAGGATAGCGATCTGTTTGAGAACGATGGTAACTCGGGCACGTGCTCTTGGTGTGGGCGTGCGAATGGAGAGCGGTGCCACAGTCAAATCGTCGAAGTTCTCTCTCGAACAGCAACCAGCGCTACTGTTACCCCTCCGCTCTACTCGAACTATAAAACGGTCAGCAATCCGCAGGGTGTTCGCATCAAAGGCGTTCTGAAACTGGCGGGGATCGAGAGCCTCGGAATTACCAACGTCAACGGAGCTGCGCGGGATACTTTGGTTTTTGAGGCGGCTTACAAGTGCTGGGTTAAAGATTGCGATATCGCGGTAAGTCGCAGGCGTCACATGTGGATGTATCATTCCATTTGGTGTGAGATTCGGGACAGCTCCTTCCATCATGGAGTCGGGGCCGATTGGAGTTCCCCCAACTACGGGCCGGATCGGGGCTACGGGCTCTTCCTCGGGCAGGGCGCCACTTCCTGTCTGGTGGAGAATAACGATTTCTACAAGCTGCACTTCTCGGTCGCGTTTGAAGGGGGGGGCAGCGGCAATGTCATTTCATACAATTTCGTCACGAACGTAATGTACACCGAGGGAGAAACGCCCCAGCCTTCAATCGGTAATCACGGCTCCCATCCGATGATGAATCTTTGGGAAGGCAATGTTTTACGCTCGAAGGTGCTGATGGATTCATATTGGGGAAGTTCGTCGCACACCACGGTGTTTCGCAATCGGATTTCCAACATGGCAATCAACAACGGCCAGCAGGCCCTCCAGTACGTTTTCATCTTCGATATCTGGAAGAACAATCGCTCGCACAACATCGTTGGGAATGTGCTGGGGAACATCGGTATGGAGTCGGCGATCGATGTTCCAGACGGCTATCCATGGGGGTCCAAATATATCTACCGGATTGGTTTCACTGATGCGAACGACAACGGATTTGCGGGAAATGATTCGACTGTGATGGCGACAATCCTGCGTCACGGGAACTGGCATTCCGTCAACCAGACTGCTGCCTGGGATCCCGGCATCTCAGATCGCAATCTTCCCGCCTCGTTCTACCTTGCAGCGAAACCATCGTGGTGGGGCGATTTGGCGTGGCCGGCAATCGGGCCGGATGTGAATCCAATCGTCAGTCAGATACCTGCTGAGGTCAGGCATTCTGGCCGCACGTTTGTCTCTGGGAAACCGGTGGCTCCGGGGAATTTACAGTTGGTGAATCCGTAGCCGGCGCCCTGCGCGATTTCAGTTCTCCGGTGGTTGTAATTCTCCCCCATATGCCCGACGTGTTCTAATTTCCCCAATTGATTTCAAAGGCGCGGCTTATGGTCGCTCCGCATCGCCCCGACGTCTCTCCCGCCAATACGACTCAGTGAAAGAATTTTTCGACGATAATACTGTTCAAGAGGGACATGGCCGCAAATCCCTTCGTGGCGGAGTCATGTCCGTGGCGTCCCGTGCCGCGAATATCGTCGTGCAGGTGGGCTCTCAAGTCTGGGTCGCCCGGTTGCTCTCTCCGGAGGACGTCGGCCTGGTGGCCATGGTATCTGCCATCACTGGCTTTGCGCCGGTCTTGATCGACCTCGGCACTCGTGACGCAGCGGTTCAAAAGGCCAAGATTACCGAGGAAGAAGTCAGCGCCCTGTTTTGGTTGACGATGGGTATTGGGACGTTGCTGGCGATATTGCTGGTCGCCGGCAGTTCGTTGATCGCGGCTTTCTACAACGAAGACAGGCTCCAGAAGATCGCTCTCTTCTCGGCGATAAACTTTATTTTCGCCGCCGCGTCCTGCCAGCATTTTGCGTTGCTCCGTCGGGCAATGAAGTTTCAGGCAATTGCTGTCATTGAAGTGGGGGCGAGTGTGGTGAGCGCCGTCGGTTCAGTGGCCATGGCTTTTGCTGGAAGCGGGTATTGGGCCTTGGTGGCAAAGCCTATCTTCGCTGCCCTGGTCATGCTCGTGGGCGCGTGCTGGGCATGCCGATGGGTCCCCGGAATACCCAGGCTGACGGCGGGCGTAAAGGAGATGATCCGGTTTGGTCTTAACGTCACGGGCTTCACCATGGCGGATTACGTGGGGCGCGCCGCGGATCGAGTCGCGTTGGGCAAGAAGGCAGGCTCGGTGGATCTCGGGTTTTACCAGAACGCATTCTACATATACGACAACGCACTCAGCCTTATGGCGATTTCGCTGCACAGCGTCGCCGTGGCCAGCCTGAGCAAGCTCCGGGACAATGTGAGCGAGTTGAAACGCTATTGGGCAAAGGCGCTTTCAACGCTCGCCTTCTATGCGATGCCGGTCTTTGCCTTGCTTGCCGTAACGGGGGAAGATCTCGTCGTCCTGCTGCTCGGGAAGAAGTGGCTGTTCACTGGGACGATCGTCAGCGTGCTCGCGCTGCGTGGCATACCGCATGTGGTCGAGCGGACGCTGGGTTGGCTGCACGTGCCGGCGGGTCGCTCGGATCGCTGGATGCGGTGGGGCTTGTTTGGCAGTGCGGCACAGATCGCCGCCCTCTTTTGTGGTCTTCCATTTGGATCATTGGGTGTGGCGGCGGCCTATACGATCTGCATGTATTTGCTTTTCATTCCAGCGATTGCTTACGCGGGCAAGCCTCTCGGCATTGGGGCGAAGGATGTGATTCGTGCAGTCGGCCCTCAATTGATCGGGTCGCTCATCTCCGCTGCTTGCGGAACGGCTCTCAGGTTCGGACTTCTTATGGACTCCAGCATGTTTGTCCGCGTGCCAATTCTGCTCACAGTCTGCGCGGCGATCTATCTCCTCGTTGTCGTGGGCCTGTTCAAGGTTCGCGGTCCGTTGGAGGTTGGCAGGAACGCTTTAAGAGATATTTTGCCCAAACTGGCTGCTCGCATTCCCGGTTTGAAACTCGGAATAGCTGGCAAAAAAGATTAGCTTCCTAACGTTCGTGGCGATAATAGGTAAGGCGCGGTGGGTAGGGAATTCCGCCTTGCTGTTTCGGTGGGGCAGGGTGTCCACGCGAAGGGAATCCGGTGACAACCGAACAGAGACGACGCGATGGTTCAGCTATATGGGTAAGTTGATTCTAGGTTTTGAAAATCCTCCTTGGGATGTTTTGTATCGTGTCGTGATCGGTTATTCGATCATGCCGG
Organism: Pedosphaera parvula Ellin514; assembly: GCA_945872975.1. Lineage (GTDB taxonomy): Bacteria > Verrucomicrobiota > Verrucomicrobiia > Limisphaerales > JADJPG01 > JADJPG01. Next base: position 1,058 of record CAMCCU010000020.1, on the reverse strand, counting down.
TGACGGTGCATCTCGTCGGCCATTCTCCCGCCGCTTCGCAACTCCTCGCAGTCTTCCTCGCTGTCCTGGTTTCATTGCGGATCATTCCGGGGGTGTTACGCCGGGTTCTTCCATTCCCACGCGAGGTGAAAAATGCTTGGGCGGAACGTCGTGCTGTGGCGAAGCGTTATGATTCCTACCAATGGCGAAAGCTGTTTGGCATCGGAGTCGGGCTGCTCGTGTATGTTCCTCGAAACTTTCAGTATTCAGCTTTTTATCTCGCACTGGCCTGCGTTATCGCGGGGCTGGCTGGAGATTATTTATGGCTGAAACACAAGCGAGCGTCGCTATCTCAATCATCCATAACCGCCCGGTAAAATGTTCGTCCATCAAGCCCAGGATTTTCCGGCCTGATGATGCATCAGAGTCCTATGACTGAAACAATTATTCCCTACCAGCTGGATTTGCGTGCCGACGATTGGGTGCAGGTCCGTTCCAGGGAGGAAATCCTCAGCACTCTCGACAAGGACGGCCGCCTCGAACAGATGCCGTTCATGCCAGAGATGTTCCAGTTTTGCGGGAAGAAGTTTCAGGTGGGCAAGCGCGCTCACAAGACTTGTGATCCGGTGAATGGCCTGCAAAGCCGGAGTCTTCCGAATTCAGTCCACCTCGAGGGACTCCGCTGCGATGGCTCTGCCCATGCCGGATGTCAGGCTGGCTGTTTGATCTTCTGGAAGGAAGCCTGGCTCAAACCAGCGGATGGCCCCGGAGCTTCTGCCATCACGAAGCCAGCCAGCCAGTCTCAGGCCAAAGGATGCACGGAAGACGAAGTGCTGCGCGGAACCATCGCGGTCGAACAGCCTGCTGGCGTCGAGGAGCCCATCTACGTTTGTCAGGCCACGCAGGTCGCCGCCGCCACCACACCGCTGCCGTGGTACGACGTGAAGCAATACATCGAGGACTATCGTTCGGGCAACGTGACGATCTTTCAGATGATTTCCGCATGGGTGTTCTGGACCTACCACAATCTATGTGGCGTCGGCCTTGGCTTCGGTTCCGCGATGCGCTGGGCCTATGAC
>CAMCCU010000019.1 GCA_945872975.1 Pedosphaera parvula Ellin514 | reverse complement strand
CGAAGCTGCGGCTCTCCGGAGCCTTCACGTCCAGTCGCGGCACGACCAACGTGATCACTCGGAAGGCCCTTCCGCCGCTGACGCTCGTGCTTCGTCTCGACGACTGCGATCCGCCCCAGGCAATTTACGGCAGCGTGAGCGACGGCAGTTGGAGTGCCGAGCTGGATGGCACCCCGCTGCACTTCCACGCGAAGACGAATCCCGCGCCGTATGCCGGGCGCTACACGATGCTGATGGCCAGCACTCACAGCGCGCCAGCGATCCCTCGCGGCACCAGTTGGGGCACCTTCACCATCGCCACAAGCGGCATGCTCAAACTCGTCGGCTCTCTTTCCGACGGCACCAAGCTTTCCGATGCTTCCGCAGTTAACGAGGCGGGACTCTGGCCGCTCTACCTGCCATACGCCCGCAACGGCGGCTCCATCATCGGCTGGCTTTCAGCAACCAACGAGGACGTGGAAAAGTGGGTGGGATATCTCTCCTGCATCAAGAAGGCCCGTCTCCCGACCACAAAGTACTACGCCGCAGGGTTCACCAACGAAGCCTTCGCGACAGGCATCCGCTATATCCCGCCGGGCAAGGGCACCAACGTCGTCTCCTGGACCAACGGCCTGGCCTTCGCCGTGGACGGAAATCTCGCGGAAGAGATCACGAATCGTTTCGACATCGGACTGGTCAACCGCGTGGCATGGGAAGGAACGAACTTCACCGCCTTGAGTTTCACCTCCAAGGACGGACGCTTCAAAGGCACCTTCAAGCATCCGGCCATCGGGAAGCCCACAAGTTTCAGCGGAGTCCTCCACCAACCCTACGGCCGCGGTGCAGGCTTCTTCCTCGGCACCAACCAAAGCGGAGCCATCAACATCGAACCGGTGCCCTAATCGCGGTCGATTGAGAAACCGCGGCTCAGTTTCCTGCCGGCTCGATCTCCAGTCGCAGCGCGGCCAGGCCGTCGATCTCGAAGTACTCCACCACGATGTTCGCCATGTCGGCGGTCGTTTGCTCGAACACGCCGTCGTTGTTCGTCGGCACATGCCAGGTCCAGTTCTCGATCACCGGCTTGCCGTTCACCAGCACGCGCACGCCATCGTCGCTGTTCGTGCGGAAACGCCAGCGGCCTTTCGGGAGCTTGAGCGACGCCTGCGCGATCAGGCCGAAGTGATTTCCGCCGGGTCCGCTGCGGGTGATGGCATCAGAGAGCTTGAGATCGCGCGGTCCGCCCATGCCGAACGGGAAATCGATCTTGGGCACCACGACCGCCTGAGCCTCCGGTCCATCCGCGAGCTTGCGCCAGGCGGCGAGGTCTTCGCGCGGATCCACTTTCCACGGGAAGAACCGCACGCGCCACTCAGCGGCGATGATGGTGCCGCTCACTTCCTTCTCGAAACCCTCGGCCACGATGCGAACGCGATAGCTGGCGACACCGGAACGGGCGCGAATGGTCAGCCTCTTCGCATCGCGGGCGAAGGAGTTCGTGTTGGCCGCGTGCTCCGTCGAGACATCGCCTTCCAGCACCTTGACTTCGTTCACGCGACGCAGTCCGAAGATGTCGAACGCGTGTTCGCCCATGCCGGACTTCGCGGGACGAACGAGCGGGCTCTCGTGATCCCACGGCCCCCACTCATCCATGATGATCTGGTCGCGACCGCGCAGTTGCTTGCGCGCACCGACGGGATGGGTTTTGCCAAGCGCGTGGTATTTCGGAATGTTCACAGACGGCATCACGCCAGTCTTCAGCGGCTCCGTGCTGGGTTTCCCGTCGAACTCCACCGCCTGGGGGTGCGTCAGCTTCACCTCGTTGCCGAAATAGAAATTGCTGGAAACGTTCCCCTGCGCCGAGTCGCGGAACTGAAGAAGGATAAGCTTCGCGTCGTTGCGAAGGTTCTTGAACGGAACCTCGGGGTTAATCTCGAAGCGGTTCCCGGCGATCACGTTGCCGACGATTCCTTTCTCGGTGCCGACGACGCCCGGATACTTCAGCAACGCGCCGTCGTTGTCCCACCACAGATGCACGGCGCATTTGTTGTTCAGGAACCGGTTCTTCACGATGAGATTATCCGCCGCGTGCTCCATGTTGATCGCGCCGCGTTCCAGTCCGTAAGCCATGCCGCCGTTCCCCGTGAACTTGTTCTCCGCGATGAGCGTGCCGGAGGAATAGCCGCCCCACACGCCGCAGATGGCGTTCTCGACGAGCCGATTCCGCACGAACTGATTCCCTTCCGAGAACGTCATCTCGATGCCGTGCGCCGGCGAATAGGAGAAATCATTCCCGATGAACAGATTCCGGTTGCAGCCCAGCGCGCTCATCGAGGCGGCGAGTTCAGCGGGGACTTTGATCAAGTCGTCCACATCCTTCTTTCCGGTTTCCTTGCGCAGACGTTCACGCTCGCGCCCCATCCACTTCTCGCCAATCGCGTCCTGGCCGGCGAAGCCGAAGAAGCAATCGCCACCGTGCGTTGCGGAGTTCTCGGCGATGAGATTGTCATTGCACTGCTCGAAGGCCAGAATGCCAGCGGAGTCCTGCCCACGGTTGTAAACCCCCTCGACATGGCCGCGGACACAGAAGTCGAACGCGTTTCGCGTGATGCGATTCCGGCTGCTGCGCCAGAGCGCGAGTCCCCAGCCGGAGAGGAACGAGCAATCGTTGTCGTAGATCGCCGAATCGGTGACGCGATCGAGCACGATTCCGTTCTGCCCGCGCCTCACGTGCAGATTGCGAATGGTCACTTTGGCCGATGACTCGACGCAGACCGCGCCGCCGTATTGCTCGCGCCATTTGGTCTCGTCGTTGTTGTGCGGAAAGAGCCAGTCCGCGCCGTCTTCCGCAGCGGGTGTGGACTTGAGCTGCTGGCGGTAGTTGTCCGAGTAATCGCCGCCGTCAACGACGAGCCCGTCCGCCTTGGTGGCGACGATGCCGTTCTTGAACCCATGCACGAGCAGACCTTTCAACGTCACGTTGCGTTGTCCATCAATGCGGATGCCGATGCCGCGAAGTTCATTCCACGGTGTGCCCGCCTTCGCGCCGCGCAGCGCCGAGCCGTTCTTGAAACGCACGGTGATGTTGTCGGCCTTGATGTGGAGCACGCCGTTCTGGTTCGCGTCCTCGACGACCGAGGCGATCTCCACGACGCAGGATTGCGTGATGACGGTGTCGTCCTTGCTCACGGTGATGAGCGGTGCCGCGACGATTGAATGGAGGGAAGTGGCCAGTCCTGCGAAGGCGGCCGCGATGGAACGAATGGTTGTCATGAAGAAAAGCTGCACGTTGTTACCGGGGAAGTTGACGCTACGCAAGAAGACGACCTGTCAACTTTCTGGGCGGCCCACCCTCCTGGGCGGCGACAGCCTGGAAGCCGTGGCCAAACCGGAAGCACGCAAGGAACTGGTGGATTGCGCAGCATTGACACCAGGATCTGGAAATCCATCACAAGAACCCACGGCGGACAGCACGAGTGCTACAGAAGTCTGCTGTGCCATGTGCCAGGGTGACCGTTCATGGCAAACCTGTTGTTCCACGCGGTCTGCACCACCGGTCTCGTCGCGCTGATGTTCGGCGCTGCCGGCGCGGCAGCCCTCGAATCGCCGGCGGTCACCCGGTCTTCGGTCAGTGATCTGAACCTGCCCCGCGGCTTCCTCGAGTGCGTCGCGGATCGGGCGATCATCGATGACTACCAGATCCGGCATCATCGGGTGGAAGCCGCGCCGCGCTCCACCCCGCGGACGCCGGTTTCCGCCCGGGCCAGCGCGGAACGATTCATCCGCGTCGTCCATTCGCAGCCCGGACCGAGGATGATCGAGCATTGCTCCCCCTTGCCGGACCGCTTCGTGCCCCTGGCCGGGTATCGTGGACCGATTCTCGAACCCACCGGGAACCTGTGGCCCGCGCGTGCGCGGCGGGGCGAGGCGGACCAGGCGACGATCGCCGCGACGGAACGGGTGGCCCGGCGGCTGGCGCACGACGGCCTGCTTCGGACGCTCGCGCATGTGATCGCGATTCTCGGTCCCGATCGTTTCACGAAGAGCGAGGCCGCCACGCTCGACGCGTTGAGGTCGGTGGGACTGCCGACCGATCTGCTCTCGTGCTATTCGACGACGAACCCCGGGCCGGCCGGGGTGGTTGCGCTGATCGTGCGGCGGCTGGACGACGGCGTGCCGCTCGAGTCCATCCAGCAGGAGCTGGGCACGCTTCCCTTCCGGTTCAGGCCATCCCTTCGCTCGTTTCAGGTCGCGACTGAAAGCGGAGAGGACGAGCTCGGCACGATGCGCGTCCAGGTCGGCGGCGGCTACCGCGATGGCGTCGTTACCGGCGGAAGCATCGATGTGATCACCCAGCTGGTGAACGCCTTTCCAGCAGTTGACTTCCTCATCAGCGTCCCCAGCGAGCACCAGAAACCTTTTCACGCCATGGCCGCGCACTCGTGGCGGCTGCGCCGCACCAACCACGTGACGCTGGTCAGTGAACCGCTGATGGTGACGGCCTGGGCGCAGGACAATGGCAAGGCGGGCTGGATCGCGGCGGGCACCGTGAGACGCCTCGCCACCCTCGTGCCGCGCTACGCCTGCATCGGCGAGGCACCGTCGCAGTTCAGCAAGGGGGAGTCGTTCCTCATGGACGGCCTGGTCGGGGCCGGCCACGAGGTCGTGCAGTCGCCCCTGTTGTTTCAGGGAGGAAACCTCCTGGCGGTGCGGGATCCCAAGACCGGAGAGCGCCTCCTGTTGATCGGCGAGGCTGAGCTGTATCGCAACACTGCGCTCGGTCTCACCCGCGCTCAGGTGCTGGAAGTGTTCAAGGCGGAGTTTGGCGTGGACCGCTGCGTGACCATGCCGGCTCTTTCGTTCCATCTGGACTATGACGTCTGCCTGCGCGCCCACGATGGCGGGCTGATCGCATTTGTGAACGACACGCCGGCTGCGGCGCGATCGATGGTGGGCCTGGGCCTCAACGCCTTGGCCAAAGGCGGCGTGCTCGACACCAACGCGGCGCAGGCCGCCCGTGCCGCTCTGGCTTCCGGCCGGGACTTCGAGATGGTCGGGCTGCTGAGGAAGGTGATTCCGGCCTGGGCACCGGCAGCAACGGGCTATCCGTCCTCCCTCTCGCCGCTCTTTGCCACGAGCCAGTTCGACTCTCCGACGGACAACGTCCAGTGCTTCCTGCTCGCCATGGATCTTATGGAAAGCACCCTGGCAGCGGCCGGCGAATCCGCGACCGGCGCCGAGCTTGAGCACGCCCTCTATCTTCACGCCTTGCGCCGCATGACCGTCGCACGCCAGGCGCAGATCGACGTATTGCGGAGACAAGGTTGGAAGGTCGTCGCCGTTCCCAGCACGGGAGACTTGTATCGCGGGATCAATTACCTGAACGGCATCCATCATCGCCAGGGCTACATCCTGCCGGCTTTCGGCGGATTCTTTGCGCGGCTGGACGGCGAAGCGATCGCTGCGTTTCGACAGGCGATCGGTCCGGAACCCAAGATCACCTCCATCCTGACCGCCGAAAGCCAGCGGCAGCACGGGGGCGTGCATTGCACCACCGCGGCGTATCCCAGGTTGTGATCCGGCAGGTTTCTGTCTGGAGCTTCATTTCCTCTTTGCCGACCGAGGCCTGGTCGCGCTACAACCTCTGCCCATGAAGCCATCGCCGCAATTCTCTCGTCGCTCCTTCCTCAAATCCGCCGCGCTCACCACCATCGCCGCGCCGTATTTCATCCCGAACCTCCTGAGCGCGCCGCCGTCCGAACGCGTGTTCCACGCCAGCTTTGGCGCGGGCGGCATGGCGCGCGCGGACCTGACCTCCATTATCAGCCACAAGAACGTCGAGTTCGCCGCCGTGACGGATGTCGAGCCGGCGAAGGCGAATGACCTTAAGCAGAAATATCCGAACCTGCGCGTCTATGCGGACTGGCGCGAGATGCTCGACAAGGAAAAGGGCCTCACCTCCGTCAACGTTTCCACGCCGGACCACATGCACGCCCCGATGGCGATGGGCGCGATGCAGCGCGGCCTCCATGTCTATGGGCAGAAGCCGCTGACGCATGACATCTACGAGACTCGGAAGCTCACGGAGTTTGCGCGCGCGAAGAAGCTCGTGACGCAGATGGGCATCCAGATCCATTCGTCAGCGGAATACCGCGCCGCCGTTCAAATGGTGCAGGACGGTGTCATCGGCAAGATCAAGGAAGTCCACACCTGGAGCAGCAAGAAGTGGGGCGATACCGAGGCGAAGCCGGGCCGCATCGATCCTGTTCCTGCGGGCTTCAACTGGGATCATTGGATCGGCGTCTGCGCGGAACGTCCGTTTATCGGCGGCGGCTGGTATCATCCCGGCAACTGGCGCAAGCGGCTCGACTTCGGCACCGGCACGTTCGGTGACATGGGCTGCCACATTTACGATCCGGTGTTCAAGGCGCTCGCGCTCACGGCACCCTTGAGCGTGCGCAGCGAAGGCCCGATGCCGAACGAACATTCCTGGGCCACGGACGCGGTCATTCACTACGTGTTTCCTGGTACGAAGTTCAGCGAAGGAAAAACCGTGAAAGTGACCTGGTACGATGGCGACCAGCTTCCGCCGGTTGAGATTCAGAATCTAGTGAAGCCTGCGGTCATCAACTCGGAGCGGCCTTGGAAGCTGACGGATCAGGGCAGCATTCTCATCGGAACCAAGGGCGTGATGCTCATCCCGCACATCGACCGGCCGAAACTTTTCCCCGTGGATCAATTCGTCGGCTTCGAGAAGCCCAAGACGGAGCGGGCAGATCACTGGCACCAGTTCGTGGACGCGATCCTGGGCAAGGACAAGACGCAGGCGAACTTCGATTACGCCGGGCCGCTCACCGAAGCCGTCCTGCTCGGCAGCGTGGCGACGCGTTTTCCGAAGACGACGCTGGAATGGAACGCGAAGAAGCTGACGTTCACGAACGTGAAAGCGGCGAATCAATTCGTCCGCCGGCCTTATCGCAAGGGCTGGGAAGTCGCGGGCCTGTAGTCAGCTTGGGGTAGCGACGATCTCAACGTGCTGCAGGCATCTTGCCGGCAGCACAGTGCCCAATCAGTGGCCGTGGTCGTGCGCGGGCGCATTGCCGCTGGCTTCGATGTAGGCGAGCAGGTCGAGAATCTGTTCCTTGGTCAGCATGTTCAGCAGGCCCATCGGCATCATGGATGAGCTTTGGAGGTCGCGCTTCTTGATGATCGCCTTCTTCACCGGCTGGATGAGCGCGTCCGACGGACCCGTCTGCACTGTCACGGACTCCGCGTCCTCCTTCGCGATCATGCCGACCAATTCCTCGCCGTCGTTCAGCTCGAACACATAGTTCTTGTAGCGGTCGGTGATGACCTTGGAGGGTTCGAGAATTTCTGTGAGCAATGCGGAACGATCGTTTTTCATGCGCTTGATCACGTCGGTCAGGTCAGGCCCGTAAGCATAACCTTCCTTGCCGAGCTTGTGGCATTGCACGCACGCGAGCTTGGCGAAGTTCTCTTTGGCGCCAGCCAGATTCCGGCCCGGAGCGCCCACCTTTTCGAGGTCCGGCGCGAGGTCCGCGAGCTTCCATTCGGTCACCTTCGGCTCAGGCGTCGCCGGACGGCTGGCGAGATAAGCCTCCACATCCGTCACCACCGCGAGCACGCCCTGCATCCGCATCCAGTGGCCGGGGAAGGTGCAGACGTATTGATAATCGCCGGGTTCGGTTGGCGCCGTGAAGCTGAGTTTCGTCTGCTGACCGCCGTCCACCATCTTCGTCGCAAATAGAACCTTCGGCGACGCGGGAACGTGAATGCGCCCTTGTGCATCCGGCTCCGGCGCCATCTTCTCCGCCGATTTGCCGACCTCTTCGACGGCACCGGGCGCGACGATGACAAGGTTGTGCGGCATGGCGTCTTCGTTGATGAGAATGATTTCGACCGGCTTGCCTGCTTCGACGACGAGCAGGGTTTTGTCGTAAAGCATCTGCTCGTGAATCGTGCGGATGACGAACACGCTCACGCCCACGGCGCGCAACGCCTTGCCGGCTTCCTTCGACTTGTCCGCCGGCAGGAGTGCGACGAGATCGGACGCGAGCTGGAACGCGCTCACTGCATCCGGCCCGGTGCGCTGGTCGTCGGGAACTTCCTTGAGATAAGTCATCAGGCTCGCGAGCAACGGTTCGGCCTGTTCCGTCGGCCAGGACTTGCGGGGAATTCTCTGGAGACTTGCCACGGCGATTGCGCGTTCCGTTCCGGCTTTGGCCAAGGTGGCGAGCGCGTTGAAGTTCTCCACGTCATGGCCGGGCACGGCGACGATGGCGGTCATGGCCGCGCGGCGGACGTCCTCGGCATCGCTCTTGTCGAGCAGCGGCTGGAGCTTTGCGTAAAGCCCGGCGCGCAGCGCGTTGTCGCGGATGAGCGGAATGGAAAGCAGCAGGTCGGCGAACTTCGCGGACTCGGTCTCGACCGACTGCCAGGGCTTCTCGATGGAACCATCCGCCGTGACGATCGCGGCATAGCCGGCCTGTCGAGCCAGTGCCGACTCGCTCTCAGCGACGAGCTTCTCCAAGTCTTCCCGCTTCTTCGCCAGATCCGCTGGAGCTTTTTGCGTCAGCATTGTGGCGAGTTCGCGCAGGACGGGCGCGCTGTCCTCGCCCTTCTTGTCGAGAGCGGCAATGCCCGCGATAAGTTCGGCGATCGGGTCGGTGTTACGCGCCTTGGCCAGGGCATCGAGCGCTTCGACGCGATACTTGCGATCCAGCCCGGCCCGTTGCAGCAGCGCCACGTAAACAAACTCGCTGCGCGGCGCCTCGATGAGTTCCTTGTTCGAAAGCCGCGCGAGAACGTAGGCGGCGGCAACGGGACTCTTCGGGAGGAAGAGAGGTTTCTTGGCGGGCTCTTCGGCGGCGTGGCTGACGGACGCGGTTAGCGTGGCGCTCAGGATTAGGATGGAAATCGTGCGGCGAATTCTTAACAGGCTCATATCAACAATTCGGCCCGCGTGCTCAAAGAACACGCGGGCCGTTCAGGTTCTAAAGCAACCTTACTTGACTGCTACTTCATATATTTGTCGAGAGCCTTCATGGTCTCGTCGAGGCAGTACTTGATGTAGTAATCGGGCTTGGCCGGATCAGCTTCCTTCTCCAGCGCGAGCAGCGCGACTTCCGCCGCCTGCGCACTCTTGAAGAAGCTGCAGGCGCGCACGGCTTCGAGGCGGACACGCGGATGAGTGTCCTGCACCTGGACCTTGAGCAGTGCGAGCGGCTCGCTCACGCGGTCGCGCCAGTAGCAGAGGACGCGCGTGGCGGCAGCGCGGGCGTTCGGCTCGGGTGAACGCAGCATCTTCTTGAGGAAGGCTTCATCCACCACGTTGTGCCATTGGTGAACCCAGAGCGCCTCGGTGAGGTGATGCTCGTAGGCCTTGTCCTTCGAATCGAGCTTGGCCACCCACTTCTTCACGGCGGCGATGACCTTCGCGCTGTCGTGCTGGCTGAGCTCGATCTTCGCGCGGGTGCGGACGTTGTCTTCAGGTTCTTTGAGCGCGTTGAGCAGGGCTTCGATGGGCTGGCCGTCGATCTTCACCGGCTTAAGCAACGGACGGCCTTCGTAGGTCATGCGATAGATGCGGCCGTGCTGCTTGTCGCGGTTTGGGTCGCGGATGTGATGCTGCATGTGGCCGATGAGCGGCTTGGCCCAGTCCGCGAAATAGAGCGAACCATCCGGCGCGACATCGGCGCAGATGGGGCGGAAGTTCGGGATCTTGTCGTTGTCACCCTTCACGAGGTCTTCGAGCGTCTCGCCCTTCAGACCGGAGCCGTCCTCGCTGACTTTCACGCGGAAGATGCCCTGGAAACCGATGACGTTCAGGTTGAGGAAATTGTTCTGATACTCCTCGGGGAAGTGGCGGCTGGAAAGAATCGCGGTGCCGGGGCACGGGCGCGACGGGCGCTTCCAGAATTGCTTCATGCCGGCGTGTTTCTTGGGCTCAGGCAAATAGCCGCTGAAGGCCGGGCCGAAGAAGTTTTCGTTGCCGGTGGCATCGGTGATGAAGTCGTTGCCCCAGTAGTCGAACACGCGGCCGTGCGGGTTCGCGAAGCCATACGGGACGTAACGCTCGAACTTGCTGGTGACGGGCTCAAAGCGATAGATGCAGCCGTCGCTGTTGCGCACCGGACCCGCCGCAGTCTCGACCTGCGTGCGGTGGAAGACGCCGTCGCTGAGGTAAATCGCGCCGCCGGGCTCGTAGCAAATGGCGTTCGCGGTGTGATGCGAATCCGCGGAGTCCATGCCCATGAGCACGCGCTCTTTCCAATCGGCCTTGCCGTCGCCGTTGGTGTCACGGACGAACCAGAGGTCCGGCGCCTGCATGACGAGCACGCCGTCCTTGTAGAACTGGAAGCCGGTCGGGCAGTTCAAGCCGTCGAGGAAGGTCGTGACCTTGTCGGCCTTGCCGTCGTTATTCGTGTCTTCAAAGACGAGCAGCTTGTCGAACACGGTGTCGGTCGGGCGCAGTTCGGGATAGCTCGGCCACGCGGCGACCCAGAGCTTGCCCTTGGTGTCGAAGGCCATCTGCACGGGGCTGACGAGTTCGGGGAATTGCTTCTCATCCGCGAAGAGCTGGAGCTTCATGCCCTTCGGCACTTTGACATGCTGGATCGTGTCTTCGCCGCTGAGGAACGGTTTGATGTCGGGTTTGTTCGAATCGAGCGCGCGGACTGGTGGCAAGTTGGAGTCGTCCACTTTCAGATCGCTGCCCTTAGCCACGGCCCAAATGCGCTTGTCGCGATTGGCGGTCTTCACGTCGCGCTGCGTCATCTCCTCCTGCATGACGTCGAAGTTCGTAATCTTGGGGGCGTCCTTTTCCTGGCGGACGGGGAAGGACAGCTTCGAGCGGCCACCGTAAACATTGTAGCCGTCCACCGTGCGATAGCGGGCGTGCCACTCGGTGTTCTTGTCGTTAATCGCGGTGCGGAGCTTCTCCAGTTTGCCGGAAGGCGCGCTCTCGCCAACCAGTGCGCGGAAGATTTCCGGAGCCAAAGTCTTATCGCCCGCTTCGGTCAGCATAAAGGTGTTGAGCGTCAGAGGCTGCTTCTTGCCGCCGAGCTTGGAAGCGATGGTGAACACGTCCACGAACTGCACGTCGTTGGCCTTGGCGACATCGGCCATTGCGGCGGTGTACTTGGCGAGATTCGCGTTGTTCGCCGCCGGGTTGGGCATCTTCGGATCGTTGAGCTTCTCGTTCGCGATCGGCGAGAAGAGGACGATGCTCGGCGCGCCTTTGCCACTGTAGTTCTTCGTCTTGGAGTCCTTGAGGAACTTGTCGAGGTCGGTCTTGAACTTCTCGAGCCCGGCGTCGCCCTTGAACGATTCGTTGAAGCCGTAGAAGGCAAAGATGACGTCGGCCCGCACCTTGGTCAGCCACTCGTCGCGCGTGCCGAAGTTCTCTGAGCGATGCCACGTCGCGACTTCGTCCGCAGCTACGGCGAGGTTGCGGAAGACGAGGTTGTGCTGGGGATACTTCGCCACGAGCAACGTTTCCAGCCAGCCATGATGCTGCATGCGGTCGCCGAGCGAATTTCCGATGAGCGCGATGTGATCACCCGTTTTCAGTTCGAGGCGGTCGGCGGCGTGTAGGTTGTTAATTGTCAGGATGGCAGCGGCCAGCAAGACCCAATACTTGATGAGCAATGATTTCATTTGAGCGTGGGATTGACGGTAAAGAACGCGGCGAACTTCAAAAGGAAAAAATGTCGTTCTGAAGAAATCAGAGGATTGGGGGCGGGCTGCACAGCGGACGGCTCGCGGTCCGCCGATGATGCGCCGGGTGAAGAAGGTTGTTTACGCTGGGCTTGGACAGTCGGTAGCCTTCGCCAACGCAAGACAACCTTCATTCGTCATGAAACGAAACTTCCTCGCCTCCTCCCTGTCGCTGACCGCCCTGTTCGCCGGTGGACTTCTTCTGCCCGGTGCCGTCCGCGGCGCCGATGACGTCAACGCCGTCCGCAAGCAGGCGGAACAATGGCGCAGCGAGCATCGCACGATCGATCTCCATCAGCACATCAACTACACCACGCAGCACATCAGCCGCGCGGTTCGCATCATGGACGCTGTCGGGCTGGGCATCGGCGTGAACTTGAGCGGCGGCGTGGTGACGCCGGGCACGAACGGCGCGCCATCTGAGTTCGAGCGGAACAAGACGATGGCGGATTCGCTGTTTCCCGGGCGCTTCCTGCATTGCTTCAACCTCGATTACAAAGGCTGGGACCAGCCGGACTTCGCTGAACGTGCGGCGAAACAGGTAGAAGAAGCGTTCCGTCTGGGCGCAGCCGGACTGAAGGAGTTCAAGCGGCTGGGACTTTATCTGCGCGATGGTCAGGGCAAGCTCATCAAGATCGACGATCCGAAGCTCGACCTGGTCTGGAAACGCTGCGGCGAACTCGGGATGCCGGTCTCCATTCACGTTGGCGACCCGAAGGCGTTCTGGCTGCCGTTCGATAACAAGAACGAGCGTTGGAAGGAGCTGAAGGATCATCGCCCGTGGTGGTTCGGCGACACGAACGTTTACCCGCCGCGCATGGAGTTGGTGGAAGCGCTGGACCGGGTGATCGCCCGCAACCGGGGCACGCGGTTCGTCTGTGTTCATTTCGCGAACAACCCGGAAGACATCGACTGGGTGGATCGGGCCTTGGACCGCAATCCGAACATGATGGCCGACCTCGCGGCGCGGATGCCGGAAGTGGGCCGGCACGACCCGAAGAAGGTTCACAAGCTCTTCGTGAAGCATCAGGACCGGATCGTGTTCGCGACTGACTTCATGATCTATAACAAGATGATCCTCGGTTCGAGCGGCGATGCCGAGCGTCCGAACGACCGCGACGCCGTGCTGTTCTACGAGAAGGAATGGCGCTGGCTGGAGACGTGGGACAAGAACTGGGATCACATGACGCCGATCCAAGGCGACTGGACGATTAGCTCCATTGGTCTTCCGGGGTCAGTCCTGCGTAAGGTCTATTTTGACAACGCCCGCAAGCTGCTAGCCCGCTCGTTGCCGTTGCCTACGGTGACGGCGGCGCGGATCGACAAGGATTTCGAGCCGGACGGTGTGCTCGACGAACCGGCCTGGCAGCGCGCCCAGCCGGTTTACGTCGAATACGGCTCGCTGAAATCAGATGCCCGGCCCGAGCTCTCCACGACCGTCCGCATTCTGTATTCCGGCAAGTATCTCTACTTTGGCTGGGAATGTCCCTTCACCGAGCTGACCACCTTCGAGCCTCCGTTCACGGATCGCGAGCGGCCGGGCCTGTGGGACCGCGATGTGGTCGAGATCTTCATGGGCAACGACTGGAAGAACATCTATCGCTACGCAGAATACGAAGTCGCGCCGACGAACGAGAAAATCGACCTCATGCTGGACCGTCCGAAGAGCGACTTCGAATGGAACGGGCGCTCGGAGTCGGTCGTGAAGATCGATAAGAAGCGCAAAGTCTGGACGGTCGAATGGCGGCTGCCGCTGGAACCGCTCGCCTTCGGGACGCCTAAGCACGGGGATCGCTGGCGCTTGAATCTCTATCGCTGCGACAAGGCGAACAACGCCTACATGGCGTGGAGTCCGGTGCTCAAAAGCTCCTTTCACACACCGGAGAAGTTTGGCGTGCTCGAATTCGGAGAGTAAGCTAGCAAGCGCTGTAACAAATCTCGACCGACTATGCCCCGTTCATTCTTCGAGTTTGGATCTTATGATCAGAACGACTGCAATTTCCTGACTCAAGTCCACGACAAGGATGGAGGTGGTCCCGGAGTGCGGTTTTCTTTCCTAAGTGCATTCTGCACCAGTTGCGGAAACTTTGATTCAGATGCCGTTTTTGAAAAAGGCTTCGAATACACATTGACTCGAATCCGAGTGAGAAAAGGCAGGAACATACTCCGAACCGATGATGGATTTCTGTGCGTCTCTCCGGAGGTTTTGAAAGCGCTGTCCTCAGCCAACGTAAAGGGATTCGAGTCGAAGCCACTTTACACAGGAATGTACTGGCATGTGCTTCGGATCACGAGACGGCGGAAGTTTGACCCGAAAGTCTATCAAGAGGGCGGCAAGCGGTGTCTGGGTTGTGGACGCCCGGAATACATAAGTGGCGGAGTTCGGGCGGAAAACGAGATCGATTTACCTGATGAAGACCTGACGTTCTTTTCACCAGACAAGCAATTCAACAATCATGGATATCAAGTTTTTCTGACTGAAGATGTCGCGCGAATTTTGCAACGGGCCGAAGTCAAAGGAGGTGAGCTTGAACGGCTTTGGACCGCTGAAGAACTGCAACGTCTCAAGGATGACCCGAAATGGAGACGAAAGGATGCCTGCGTCAGTCTGGGTCAGCACCGCTACGGTCCAACCGAATAGCTCATATGGCTCTTGCTTTGGCCAAGAGCCCGGCGCTGAAAGGCTCCTTTCACACACCGGAGAAGTTTGGCGTGCTGGAGTTCGGGGAGTAACGGAATTGTGACCAACTGAGGCATTGGCGTACGGCCGTGGAGTGCGCTATTCTACCGCCACTTGCACATTCCACGTTGTATCAGGATGGACGCTTCTTCGAGGGCCCCAGCCATTTTCTTGATGGCGGCTTTCTGCGTCTTCCTTTTGCCACGACTCCTCGCGTTTGATGAGCCGGGGCACGAACAGGAACTGCCGAACCTCGACAAGCGTCTGGAGGAGCAACCAGCCGACAGGAAACTTCCCGCCGCCAAGTCCGCTGCCGCCGGGAAACTGACCGGTCAGCTTCACGGGTTGCGCGTCGAACATGATTCGCTGCGGCAGAGCCCGAAACATATCGCGTCCACGAGCGGTTTTCTGACTGGTCCGGGTGGTGAAGGAGCGACCATCACTGCCGCCGGCGCGCGGGCGATTCCGGCGACGGATCAGCATCGCGTCATCAAAGCCTTCCTGACGGAGCACAAAGCATTGTTCGGGCACGGCGCCGACGTTCTCGATAAAGCCCGGCTCAAGCGCGAGTTCGTGGCACGGAACAACGGACTGCGCACTGTCGTCTGGGAACAACGGCTCGACGACATCGCCATTTACGAGAGCGTTCTCGTCGGTCACGTCACGGCGCGCGGCGAACTGGCCAGCTTGTCCAGCCAGTTCATCGCGGAGCCGGAGAGCGCAGCCGACGTTGGCACCATTGACCGCGCCGCGCTGCAAGCCGACCCGTTCATATCCGCACCGCTGGCGATTCAACTCGCTGCGGACTCCATCGGTGAAGCGGTCGACCTTCAAGCGATTCTTCCGCTCGCGGCGCTTCCCTCCGGCAACGAACTGCGTCAGGTGTTCAAAGCGGGCGGCTTGCCGGGCAATGCCGAGGCGAAGCTCACCTGGCTGCCGATGAATGAGGCGAGCCTGCGCTTGTGTTGGGAGATCGAGATTACCCGGCGGCTGGGCGGCGAACGTTATCGTGTGCTGCTCGACGCGGACACGGGCGATCTGCAAATCCGCCAGCGCCTGACGGTTTATCTCACGCCGGCCACTTACAATGTCTTCACCAGCGACAGCCCCTCGCCGTTCTCGCCGGGCTGGCAAGTTCCCGATACCAATCAACCGCCGCTCATTCCGCGAACGCTCGTGACGCTGAGCGCGCTGAACACGAATGCCTCGCCCATCGGCTGGATCAGTGATGGCGAAAACGAAACGCGCGGCAACAACGTCGATGCCCACACCGATCGCAATGGCGATGACATCGCGGATTTGCCACGCCCCCAAGGCTCGCCCTTCCGCGTCTTCAACCCGCCGCTTGACCTCGCAAACGATCCGACGACCTACAGCGACGCCGCCACGGTGCAGCTCTTCTATTGGTGCAACTGGATGCACGACCGGCTCTACGAACTCGGCTTCGACGAGGCGTCTGGAAATTATCAGAAGGACAACTTCGGTCGCGGCGGTCTTGGGAACGACGCCATCATCGCGGACGCGCAGGATGGCTCGGGCTTCAACAACGCGAACTTCACTCCCACTGCGGACGGCGTCCCCGGCCGCATTCAGATGTTTCTCTTCAACGGTCCGACGCCGGACTCGGATGGCGATTTCGATGCGGAAGTCGTCCTGCACGAATACGCCCACGGCTTGAGCTCGCGGCTGGTGGGCGGCGGCGTGGGTCTCAGCGCCTCGCAATCCGCCGGCATGGGCGAGGGCTGGTCGGACTTCTACGCGCTCGCGCTCCTGAGCGAGCCAGGCGATGAAATCGATGCGGCCTATGGATTCGGCGGCTATGTGACGCATCAATTCTCCGGCATGATGGAGAACTATTACTACGGCATCCGTCGCTATCCCTACTCGACGGACCTGACGAAGAATCCGCTGACGTTCAAGGACATCGATCCCGCGCAGATCAGCGATCACGCCGGCATTCCGCGCAGCCCGCTCTTCAGCTTCAATCCGCTCAACGCTTCCGAAGTCCACGGCCAGGGCGAAGTCTGGTGCGCGATGCTCTGGGAGGCGCGGGCCGCTCTCGTTCGCAAGCACGGTGTCGCTGCGGGCGGTCAGCTCATCCTCCAGCTCGTCACGGACGGCATGAAGCTCTCGCCTCCGAACCCGTCGTTCACGCAGGCGCGCGACGGGATCATCCTCGCCGATTTGGTGGACAACAACGGCGCGAACTACGCGGAACTTTGGGCGGCATTTGCCAAACGCGGACTGGGCTTCAGCGCGCAGGCTCCGAACTCAGCGACGACTTCGGGCATCGTCGAATCGTATGATCTTCCCGACGCGCTCTTCCTGCTCAGCCCGGCGTCCTTCGCGGCGTCGGGTCCGGTGGGCGGACCGCTCGCGCCGGCCTGTCATTCGTATCCGATCACGAACATCTCGGCGCAGCCGTTCGCGTGGAGCGTGCGCGCGAACGAGCCGTGGCTGACGCTCTCTCCCGCGACCGGAACGCTTGCGCCCGGCGAAGTGACCATCGTCACGGCTTGTCTTACGGCGAGCGCCTCCGCGCTGCCGCTCGGCTATTTCACCGACACGATCGCGTTCTCCAATCATCTGACCGGCGTCGTGCAAACGCGCCCGGCCGAAGTCCGTGTGCTCAGCTTTGCCTCGATGCCGTTCCGCGAAGATTTCGAGAGCGGCTCGCTCGCCGCGGGCTGGTCGGTAACGGGCACGGGAGACTTCCAAGCCCAAATCACTTCGCTCAACACACCGCACGGCGGCAGCAATCAATTGACGCTCGATTGCATTGGCGGAACGCGGTCGCGCAATGAGCTGACGCTCGGGCTCGACCTCGGCGGCTACACGAATGTGGTGCTGAACTTCTGGGCGAAATCCTTCGGCGATGAACCGGACGGACCGCCGCCCAGTCCGTTCCGCGTCGGCGCAGACTTCGATGGCGTGGCGATTAGTGAGGACGGGATCAATTGGTACGAGGTGCAAAGCCTGCGCGACATCCCGGCCGTCAACACCGAGTTCACGGTCAATCTGGACGCAGCGATTGCCCGGCATGGCCTTCGTTATACCGCGACGTTCCTGATCCGTTTCAATCAGGTGGATGATTTCCAGATCCCGTTCGATGGCATCGCGCTGGATGACATTTCCGTGACCGGCGATCCGGCGACGCGACTGCTCGTCTCCGCGCCGGCTCAAGCGCGCGAAGGCAGCGGCTTGCTCCGTGAACGGGGCGTCGTGCGGCTCAGCACGGCTGCGTTGAATGCAATCACGGTTTCGCTGACGGTCAGCGAGACAAAGAAGATTGTCGTGCCTGCGACGATCACGATTCCCGCCGGATCGGATCACGCGGAGTTCGGCATCCGGGTTCTCGATGATTCACTGCTGGACGGAACGGTCCCCGTCGTCATCCGCGCCGATGCAGCCGGATACTTTGGCAGCAGCGCGACGCTCGCCGTGGCGGACAACGAGAAAGCCGTGCTGCGCGTGACCTTGCCCCCGAAGATTCGTGAAGGCGGCGGGCTCGAACGCCACGGTGTGGTGCGCGTCAGCCCGCGTCCTGTTCGCGATGTCGTGGTGAAATTGACCTCGAACGATCCCGGCGAACTCCGCGTGCCGGAGTCGGTGACGATTGCGGCCGGTGAATCGTCGGCACAGTTCGATCTGGTGGCGGTGGACGACCAGCGCATCGACGGGCCGCAGCGCGTGAAGGTCACGGCGCACGTGGACAACTGGATCGATGGCAGCGATTCCATTCTGGTGAACGACAACGACGAGCCGCGCGTGAGCGTGCTGCTGCCGCTGTCGGTGAGCGAGCGCGACGGTGTGCTGACCAACGGCGGAATCGTCCGGCTTTCCGGCACGCTGCTGACCAATCTCGTTGTTCGCCTGAATTCCAGCGACGTCTCCGAGGTGGTCGTCCCCGCGCGAGTTGAGATACCCGCCGGTCAACTGGAGCAACGATTCGACCTGACCGTGGTGGATGACCAGACGGCGGATGGCTCGCAGTCGGTTCGCGTTCGCGCCTCGGCGAATGGCTTTGCGTCGCGTGCTGGCACCGTGCTGGTGATCGACGACGAGACGCCACCGTTGGTGACCAATCCCGAACCGGCAGATGGCGCGACAAACATTCCGGTGACGGTGAAACTGCAATGGAGCCCCGGTGTCGGAGAGATTCTGGAGAATGGCGGATTTGAGACGGGCGACTTCACCGGGTGGCGAACGGTCAATGGCGGCTACGGCGCATGGATGATCAATGACGGCACGTTCGATCCGGACGGGCCGGAGGGAACCAACGCGCCGGTGAGCGGGCGCTACAGCGCGATGACGCAGCAGATCGGCGGCGGCACGCACCTGCTCTTTCAAGACGTGTTTATTCCAGCCGAGGCGTTGAACGCCACGCTCTCGTGGTCGGACCGCATCCGCAATCACACGCCGTACTTCGCGCCGAACCAGGTCTTTCGCGTGGAGATTCGCGATACCAACAATGTCGTTCTCGACGTCGCCTTTAACACGCAACTCGGAGATCCGCTGCTCTCGGACTGGACGTCGAAACGCTACGCGCTGGATGCATTCCGCGGCAGAACGGTGCGAATCGCGTTCTATCAGGAGGACAGCTCCGGCTACTTCAATGCCTACGTCGATGATGTCAGTGTGCGGCTGGGCGATGCGCCGACGCCGACGAGCTTCGATGTTTACTTCGGCCCGACGACGAATCTCGCCCCCGCTGAATTGCTGGGCAACACGACCAACGCCTCGTGGACTGTCCCAGGGCTGGCGTTGAGCTCGGCCTATCATTGGCAGGTGATCGCGCGGCGTGGCGCGGCGGCGACGGCTGGCCCGATCTGGAGATTTACCACGCGCGGCGTCGGTCAGGTGCATCATTTCGAGTGGGCGCGCATTGCGTCGCCGCAATTCACCGGAGAGCGATTCCCGATCACCGTGACGGCGAAGGACGACCTCAACAACACGGTGAAAGATTTCCACGGCGACGTCACGGTGACCGGCCTGCCTGGCAGCGGGACGGCTTCAAGCGTGGTCATCAGCGAGGTCGATATCGGTCTGGGAGATCGTATCGAGTTCATTAACGTCTCCGGTCTGCCTGTCGATTTGTCCGGCTGGCAGATGTCGGTTTACGATGGCGCCTCGTGGCCCGTGCCGGTGGGAACGGTGACGATTCCAAACGGGACCGTCTGCCTGGCCGGTGGAATCTTCACGCTCACTGACAACGGCGAAGCGCCCGGTTCGTTCCCGGAATTCAATCTCGGCACGAACGTGACCTGGACGTTCGCGCCCATCGGCAATTCCATCGCGGTGCTGCTGCGCGATACCGGCGGCGATGTCGTGGATTTTGTCAGCGCAGGAAATGCGGACGCTTCGCTCATCACGGTTCCCCGGCGGATTCCTGCGGAGGAATGGAGCGGCGTGCCGGTGTTGGCCGTGCTGACGAACAACAGCTTCTCTCTCCAGCGCCGAGGCAAACTGGATCGCAGCGAGGCGACGGACTGGACCAGCGGCCCGCCGAGCTTCGGCGCGGTGAATTCGGGATTGGATCTTCCGTTCGAACAATGCTTCGCCGTTCCTGTAACGCCGGAGCTTTTGACCAATTTCGTCACGGGTGTCTGGAGCGGTTTCCTGACGGTTCAGGAGCCAGCGGCGAGACTGACGCTCGAAGCCAGCGATGGTGGCGGTCACTCGGGCCGGGCCAATGAGATCGCCGTGATGGCGTCGAACGACATCGCGGTGACAGTCGTGGATTCGCCGGACGTGGCGATGGTCGGCGGGCTGTTGACCTACCGCGTTACCGTCACGAATCCCGGCCCGGCGAGGGCAACGGGATTGTTGCTCACCAATGTTCTCCCGGCGGACGTGAGCTTCGTCTCTTACGCGACGTTCAACGGCGCATGCAGCAACCTGGGGAACCTCGTTGTCTGTGGTCTGGATGACTTGTCAGCGGGCGACAGCGCGAGAATCACGTTCACAACGCGAACGCTCGCGATGGGCATGATGACCAACGTCGCGATGGTCAGCCGGTCGGAGATCGATCCGTTCCCCGGCAACAACACCGCGATAGATATTAGCACCGTCACCGGGCCGTTCATCACCGCGACCAATCTTGCCATCGCGGAAGGTTCCGGCGCGACGAGCAAGCTGCGCATTCCCATCCGGCTATCCGCTCCGTCGCCACTGCCGGTTTCAGTCGGCTTCGCGACAAGCAATTTCACCGCGATTGGCGGGGCAGATTTCGTCGCGACAAATGGCGTGCTGATCTTTGAGCCGGGCGTCACGAACATCCCGTTGGAAATCGCGGTGATCGGCGATCGGCTGGACGAGAATCTGGAAACCTTTTTCCTGAACCTGTTCTCCGCGACCAACGGGATCATCGCGGTGAGCCAGGCGCGCTGCCGGATCACGGATGACGATGCGACTCCGGCGTTGACCGTGAGCGATGTGACTGTCGTCGAGGGACCGGCTGGCGCCACGAATGTCGTGGAGTTCGTGCTGAAGCTCAACGCGCCGAGCGGCGTGGAGATCGGCATGTCATTCACTACCAGCGATCGCACGGCGACGGCTCCCTCGGATTACTTGACGACCTTTGGAACCATCTCCTTTTCGCCGGGCGTGACTTCACAAGTTGTGCGGGTGCCAGTCATCGGTGATGGACGGTTCGAGCCTCAGGAAAACTTTGCCCTCGTAATCTTCAATGCGGTCGGAGCCAGCGTCAGCAGCACCCCGGCGCGCGCGACGATTGAAGACGATGACGATCGGGCGCTGGATCACTTCGTCTGGAGCACGATCCCGTCGCCACAGTTCGTTGATGTCCCGTTTATCGCCACGCTCAGCGCGCGTGATGGACTGGATCGTCCGGCCACCGGCTTCAATGGCGAAGTCGCGATTCGCGGTATCGCCAACCGTCGCGCCCTCGACATCGGCGCAGGCACGAACACCTGGGATTACCCGCTCGGCAGCTTGTTCCACGACTCGCGCGCGCAAGTAATTTTTCTCGCGGAGGAACTCGGCGGCGCGGGGAAGATCAACGGCCTGACCCTTCAGATCGTGAACGCGCCCGGCCAGACGTTGAGCAACTGGACGATTCGCCTGAAGCACACTTCGCTGGCGCGGTTCAACCAGGCTGTGTGGGAATCAACCGGCTGGACGACGGTGTATCGTCATGACGAAACGATAACGTCGCCCGGCAGCGCGACGTTCCTGTTCACCACTCCGTTTGATTACGACGGCACGAACTCGTTGCTGGTCGATTTCAGCTTCAACAACGCGAGCTATTCGGTGAGCGGCCTCGTTCGTTCCACCGTGACGCCGCAGAGCCGGGCGCTGGTCTTCCAGACGGACAGCGCGTTTGGTGATCCGCTCGCATGGGACGCGTCCAACGCGCCGCCGCCGGTGATGGTGGATCGAATCCCGAACATCCGCGTGCTTTTCGAGACTCCGGTCAGCGTGACGCCAGCAGCGCCGGTTGCGTTCGTGAACGGTGTCTGGACCGGGCCGATCCAAATCCATGAGGCGTGGACCGATCTGTTTCTCCGCGCCGACGATGGGAACGGACGCATCGCCGAAGGCAACAGTTTCGCGATCGATTCAGCAGTGGATGCGGATGGCGACGGTTTACCGGATGCGTGGGAGAAACGCTATTTCGGCTCAACAGATCCCGGCGCTTCGGATGACGCGGACGGCGACGGCATGAGCAACTGGGAAGAGTTCCGTACGGGAACGAATCCGACCGAAGGCTCAAGCGTCGCGGCGATTCAATCGGTCCGGGTGCAAGGTGCGGATGTGATTGTCCGGTTCAACACCGTGGCGGGAAAAGTCTATCGCTTGGAGAAAGCAGCGCGCATCGAAGCGCAGGTGTGGACAACGGTCGGAGCGGTTATGCCGGGAACGGGTGATGCCTTGGAAAAGACGGATGCGGGGGCGGCGGGCAGCAGCAGGTTCTTCTATCGAATGAGAATCTCGCCGTGAGTCGGAACGCCGAACTCCGATTCAACCTGCTGCAGAAACTTACTGCGGCTCCACTTTGATCGAGCCCGACTTCGGGTCGTAGTTATACTTCATCCCGTTCGGAGCAGGCGGGATGCTTTGCAGATAATCGGGCGTCAGGGCGTTCAAGCTCGCCGGGAATTTTCCTTCCGTCGCGTAGAACATCTTGATGGCTTGATCGAGTCCTGCGGAGGAGACCACTTTGCCCGCCCGCTTGTGCGCCTGGTTGACGGCTCCGAGGTAATCGACGGGAGCGGTGAGCGGGTTGCCGCTGGAAGTGGTGTTGGTCGCCTTGGGCGCTGAGGAATCACTCTTCCCGCAGCCGGCGAAAAGAAAACCGGCCAACAGCAAGGAGGTCGTTGCGAAGTTCACAAAGTTCATTGTCATTGGCCGGTTGGATTTCATTGACGCGAGGGCAGTGCCGAAACTTCCGGCACCGCCCTTGGTCTGGGAGCCCGATTACTTCGCCGGAACAGCCGGAACAGCGTTGGTCGAAGGAACGGTCGGCGTTGCCGGTTCAGCCGCTTTTTCGCCACAGCCGATGAGAACGAAGGACACTGCCAGGGTCAGGAACACGAATAGTTTCATAGTTTTGTTGTGATGTTTTAATGGAGCCAGACTTGAGGATCGCGCCCAGCCCCTACGCGCCGGAGCCTACAACACGATCCCGGCTTGCCAAGCTCTTATTCTCCCTCTGTGACTTCCAGTCTTCAGCGAAGAACAGGCACTTTTGGAGCGGGTTTCTCCGTCAGCTCCACCGCTCCGACCGGGCGATAACGCCGCTTCTGGTACCACGAGATCGCGATGAGATCGTAGATGCCGCGCCCGAGCCGGTTCCATACGCCATACTTTGAAACGCCCGCGACGCGAGGACGATGATTGACCGGAACTTCCAGCGTCTTCGCGCCGCCGCCATGCACCAGCACGGGCAGGAAACGATGCAGCCCATTGAACGGAAACACGCCCGACAACGCCGTCCGTTTGAACGCGCGGATGGCGCAGCCGGTGTCGCGGAAGTCCACGCCGAGTGCAGACTTGCGGGCGGCGCGCGCAATCTTCGAGGACACTTTGCGCACCCAGGAATCCTGCCGGTTCAGCCTCATGCCGCTGACGAAATCGACCTTGCCCAGCTCGGCGATCATGGCGGGAAGATCGGCCGGGTCGTTCTGCAAGTCACCGTCGAGCGTGCAGAGAACCGGGCTGGTCGTGGCTTGAATCCCCGTCCACACCGCAGCGCTCTGGCCCGCGTTGCGCTGATGGCGCAGGCCGCGAACATGGCGGTCGGCACGTGTCGCCTCGATGATTCGCTGAGGCGTCTCGTCCGTGCTGGCGTCGTCCACGAACACCAGTTCCCAATCGCGCCCGCTCTTCGACATGGCTGCTGCTACTTCGCGCGCCATGGGCAGGACGTTGTCCGCCTCGTT
This sequence comes from Pedosphaera parvula Ellin514, assembly GCA_945872975.1. Classification (GTDB taxonomy): domain Bacteria; phylum Verrucomicrobiota; class Verrucomicrobiia; order Limisphaerales; family JADJPG01; genus JADJPG01. The sequence goes on along the minus strand of CAMCCU010000019.1, from coordinate 383 downwards.
GAAGACAGGGACGATGATGGAGATTTCTGCGGCCACGGCGCGAGGTTAGTCCCGGCAAGGGCGAGTTCAAGTCTCCGTTGTGAGCAGGCCGGACAGGAGGAAGTTCTCGCGCTGCGAGAACTCCGCCCGCGCATCAGCGGGCGGTAGCAGCCAAGGGGTTTCGATGCGGGCGAGACCTGTTCACCGTGCGCCGCTGATTCGCGGCACGGGTCAGGCGCAGCGCGCCTGATCCTGCCTGGCTTCGGAGATTCCTACACCGTTCTCTTGTGATACCACCACCACTCGAAGAGCAGCACGAGGAGACCGGCGGCGGCGATCCAGCGCCATAGCTCCATGTTCGCGCGCTTCAATGTCGTGGCGCTGACCTTCGCGTACTTGCCGAT
>CAMCCU010000018.1 GCA_945872975.1 Pedosphaera parvula Ellin514 | reverse complement strand
CAGGATCTCAACCGCGTCATCGCCGTCTTCATCGTCTCGTGTCCGTGTGCGTTCATCCTCGCGACGCCCACCGCGATGGTCGCCGCGCTGTCCGCCGCCGCGCGCCTCGGCATTCTCATCAAGAACGTCGCCGACATCGAACTCGCCGCGCGCATCAACGCCTTCATCTTCGACAAGACCGGCACGCTCACCACGGGCAAGCTCGCCGTCAGCCGCCTCGCACCGATTGGCGAGACCACGCCCGCCGAGCTGTTGCGCATCGCGGCATCCGCCGAGAAATACAGCAACCATCCCACCGCCAAGGCGCTCGCCCAGCTCGCCGAGGAAGCCGGCGTCCCGCTCCCGGAACCGAAGGACTTCTCCGAGACCGCCGGTCGCGGCATCACGGCGACCGTCGATGGCGCGACCATTCTCGTGGGACGCGCCGCGTGGTTGAAGGACAACAACGTCACCGGAGATTTCCTCAAGTCCGTGGACTTGAACGAAACCGAAGGCTGGAGCCTCATCTTCGTCGCGCGCAACGGCCAGTGCATCGGTTGGGTCGGCCTACAGGATCAAACCCGCGCCGAAGCCCGCGAATCCCTCGCCGACCTCAAGCACACCGGCGTCCGCCGCATCGCGATGGTCAGCGGCGACCGCGAACCCGTCGCCATCCGCGTGGCGAAGGAAATTGGCTGCGAAGAAGTCGTGGGCGATTGCCTGCCGCAGAACAAGGTCGAGTTCGTCCGTGCGATGAAGGCGAAAGGTTATCGCGTGGCCGTAGTCGGGGACGGCGTGAACGACGCGCCCGCGCTGGCCGCCGGCGATCTCGGCATCGCGATGGGCGCGGCCGGCAGCGAAGTGGCGATTCACAGCGCCACCATCGCGCTCATGAACAATGACCTCCGCCGCCTGCCCGTGCTCGTGCGCCTCTCGCGCCAGACGCGCTCCGTCATCAACCAGAACTTCCTGCTCGGCGTGCTCTTCGTCATCGGCGGCCTCGTGCTCGCCGCGATGAAATACATCAACCCCATCGTCGCCGCGCTGATGCACGTCGCCGGTTCCCTGCTCGTCGTCTTCAACAGCGCGCGCCTCGTCCGCCACGGCGAAGAACTGGAACCGTTCCAGGGCGCTGCTCCCGCGAAGCCCGACGACCACGATCACAGCGACAAGCCCGAACGCGCGACGCAGTTGGCAGTGAAGCCGGCGTAAGGCTGGCGACTGCCCAACCTCGATGCTTCGGCCAGACGCGCATCGGCGGCTTGTGTTCGCACCCGAATTCCAGCATCGTCTCTCTTCAAACGCGCCATGCCGCCGAAACTCAAAGAATTCCTTCAGCGCTGGGCCATCACCACCGTGGCAGTCCTCGCCGCGGCGCACATGGTCGAGGCCATCCACTACGACCACAACTGGCGCGGCCTGCTGGTGGCGACGCTCGTTCTAGGACTGCTCAACGCCTTCCTTCGCCCCCTCATTCTCATCGCCACCGTCGGCTTGCTCGGCGCGTTCAATTTCGCGCTGGGGCTTCGAGTCGCGATCGTCACCCTTCCCCTGCAGATTCTCTCGTTTGGATTCTTCCTCCTCGCACTGAACGCCATTCTCCTTCTGCTCGTCAGCCATCTCGTTCCCTCGTTTCATGTGGACGGCTTCTGGACCGCGTTCAAGGGCGGATTGATCATCAGCATTATTTCGCTGTTCCTCAACAGCATCTCCGGCACTGGCAACGCCCGCATTCAGATGCAACGCGGCAAGGCCGCCCCGCCACCCAACCGCTCCGACAAGTCGAACGACGGCGGTGGCAACGGTCCGGTCATCGACATCTGAACTGCACGCGCGACTGTGCGGATGATGACTCACGCAACGTTCGCCAAGGACGCCACGAGGAAGAATTGCCTGAAGACTTTTGCCGCCTCGTCAAAGAGTGAATGAGTGCAGTCTTCCGGCTACGGATACTCCTTTAACCTTTGCGGTCTTCGCGCTCTTTGCGTGAGCATTCTTCTCCGTGAGGCCGGCCAACAGCCTGCCTCCCACGTTCACTTCGCGCCCAGGCGATACGCCGCGCGTTGAGTCGCCACGCCACGAGCGTGGAAGCCGCGCTCGAAATCGGTGATCACCGCCATCATGTCCGCCGGCGTTTCGACAGGCACGAAGCGCTGGTCCGCCGCGAACACCTCCAGCATCTGGGCGAAGTATTCCTCGTCATCCGTGCGCAGATACATCACGCCGTCCGGCGTCAGCACGCGCGACGCGAGCTCAGGGAAGCGCTCGTTCACCAGACGATTCTTCCGGTGTTTCCGCTTCGGCCACGGGTCGGGAAAATACAAGTGCAACGCCGTCACCGACGCCAGCGGGAGGAGATACTCCAAGAAATACGACGCCTCGATTCGCATCAGTCGCAGGTTGATCAACCCACCGCGCTGGCCTTTGCGATCCAGCTTCCGCAAACGCCCGAGCAAGCGTTCTACGCCGATGAAATTCCGCTCCGGCCACAGCGCCGCCCACTTGGCCATGAACGATCCGTCCCCGCTCCCGAGCTCCACCTCCAGCGGTCGCGCGATGGGAAACATCTCCGCCAACGCCAAACGCTCGTCCCAGGACACGGGCCGATAAATCAAACTGGTCGAGACAGGCTCGGGAGCAGATTGCATAGAGAGAAAACGAAAGTGGTGCCCCCGCCAGGAATTGAACCTGGATCTCACGTTTAGGAAACGCGAGCTCTATCCATTTGAGCTACGGGGGCAAACCCGCCTCGCGAAAGTAACGCCTTGGCATTCGTTGACAAGAAATTGCGCAGCATCACGGGCTCATCTCTCGCCTCTTTTTCCTTTCCGCAACGCGCCCTTCCGACTAATCAATTCCCCACATGAAAGTGATCATTCTCGCTGCCGGATACGCCACGCGCCTTTATCCGCTCACGCTCACCAAGCCCAAACCGCTCCTGCCCGTCGCCGGCAAGCCCATGATCGACTACGTGCTCGACAACCTCGCGCCCATCGACGGCATCGACCGCGTCATCATCGTCACCAACGCCAAGTTCGCCGACAGCTTCCAGCAATGGGCCGATGATTATCGTGCGAAGAAAGCCCAGATCGACTTCACCATCGTCAACGACGGCTCCACCGACGACACCAACAAGCTCGGCGCGATTGGCGACCTCAACCTCGTCATCGACCGCGAGAAGATCGACGACGACGTGATCGTCGTGGCTGGCGATAATCTCTTCAGCGAACCGCTGCCCGACTTCGGCAAGTTCTGTCGCGAAAAGAACGAGCCCGTGCTCGCCGTTTACGACGTGGGCAGCCTGGAGGACATCAAGAAATACAACGCCATCACGTTCGACTCGACCGGCAAGATCACTTTCTTCGAAGAAAAGCCGAAGCAGCCCACCAGCACGGTTACCGGCATCGCGCTCTACTTCTATCCACGGAAGACGATCCCGCTCATCAAGCAATACATCGCCGAAGGCAACAACCCGGACCAGCCCGGTCGCCTCGTGCAATGGCTCTATCCGCGCACGCCCGTTTACGTCTGGAACGTTCCGGGTCTCTGGTACGACATCGGCTCGAAAGAGACGCTCGAAGAAGCGAATCGGATCTTCGCCAAGAAGTGAATGGGTGCGGGAACGTAAAACGTGATGCGTAAAACGTAAAAACTGGCGGACACCTCGGCCTGAATCACGTTTTACGCATTACGTTTTACGAGCAACGAACACCTCCAGCTCCGCCTTCACGATTCCGTCAGCGAACCCACGTTGATTCACCTGCCCGGCTTGCACGGTGACTGGACTCTTCTCGCGCCGTTCCGCCACGCGCTGAACAACCGCGCGCGTTTCGTCGAAACCACCTACCCTCGCCAGCCCGACTGGACGCTCGATGACTACGCCACCGCCATCGAGTCCGCGCTGCTCGAATGCGAAATTTCATCAGGCTGGATTCTTGGCGAATCCTTCTCGTCCCAAGTCGCGTGGTCCTTTCTCCATCGCCAGCAGCAAGCCGGAGCTTCGGCACGATTCCGGGTCGAAGGCTTAATCCTCGTCGGCGGCTTCATGCGCCATCCCTGGCCGTGGGGAGTCCGCCTCGCCCAAGCCAGCAGCCGTCGCGTTCCGCTGACGTTGCTCCGCTTTCTCTGCCAGCTCTACAGCCGCGGCGCGAAGAAGCGCTTTCACCATTGCCCCGGCGCTGCTGTTGAGTTTGATGAATTCATCCAACGCCGGGCCAATGAAGCAGACCGATACGTCATCACCCGCCGCTACGGCCTCATTGCCGGGAATCAACCGGCCCCCATCGCGCGAGATACCAAGCTGCCAGTCTTCCATCTCACCGGCGCGTGGGATCCCATTGTACCTTGGTGGCATGTGCGGCCCTGGCTGCGGAAGAACTGCCCCGGTTATCGCGGCACGCGAATCATCTGGAGCGGTGGCCACAACGTCCTCCTCAGCTCACCGCAACAGTCCGCAGAACAAATCCTCTCCTGGGTGAAGGAAACCAGAGGCGTAAAGCGTGAAACGTAAAACGTAAAAACAGCCGGACGCCGCAGTCCCATTTACGTTTTACGTTTCACGTTTTACGAGCCTCGACCCGCGCCGTCATCATCAAGTCCTCGCCCACTCGACGCCACTCCACGTCACACAGATTGAGAATCTCGTTCAAACTCCGCGCGCCTTCGCCGGCGACCGCCTTGCGTGAATCACGTCCACCCAGAATCTTCGGCGCGTAGAAGAACGCCACGCGCTGCGCGAACCCGCCGAGCAGAGACGAGGCGTTCACTTCGCCGCCACCTTCCACGAGCAGACTCGTCACTTTCTCGCCGCCGAGCCTCTTCAAGACCCAGCGCAAATCGATGCGCCCGCCACGCAACGGAGCCGTCCACACCTGCGCCCGCTTCGCCAGCGCAGCGATACGTCGCGCCGGAGCGCCCTTGCCCACGACAATTGTAGTCAGCGCCGCAAACTCATCGCTCACGACCTTCGCCTTCAACGGCGTCCGCGCCTGCGAATCGAGAACGATGCGCCGCAGCCTTGAGGTTTGGATCTTGGTTTTTGGTGTTTCTCGGACGGTCAAACTCGGATCATCCGCCAGCACCGTGTTCACGCCGACGAGAATCGCATCCGCTCCAGCGCGCAGCCTCATTCCTTCCGCCCGCGCTTCCTCGCCGGTGATCCACTTGGACTCGCCGGACGCCGTGGCGATCTTTCCGTCGAGCGTCATTGCCGCCTTCACCGTGACGAACGGCGTGCGCTGAACGATCCAGTGATTGAAAGCTTCATTAAGCTTCGGCGCCTCCTCCGCCAGAACGCCGTGCTCCACTTCGATTCCCGCACGACGCAGAATACGAAACCCTCGCCCCGCATGTTTTGGATTCGGATCCTTCGCAGCGACGACCACGCGCTTGATTCCTGCGGCCTTGATGGCGGCGGTGCAAGGCGGCGTGCGTCCATGCGTGCAACACGGCTCCAGCGTGACATAGAGCGTCGCTTCCTTCGGTGAATTCCTCCTCCGCTCCGCATCGCGCAACGCTTCAATCTCCGCGTGCGGTTCGCCCGCGCAATGATGCCAGCCTTGCCCGATGATCCTGCCACCCTTCACCAAGACCGCGCCGACCATCGGATTCGGCGAAGTGGTTCCGTAACCGCGTCGGGCGAGCGCCAGAGCGCGGCGCATGAACGACTCGTCGTTGCCAGTCGCTCGCTTCATCCGTGGCTCAACCCTTGTCCGAAAACAACGCTTCAGCGAACTGCTTCGGGTCGAACGGCTGCAAGTCATCCGCCTTTTCGCCGAGGCCGATGAACTTGATCGGCAGGCCAAGCTCGCGCTGAATGGCCACGACCATGCCGCCCTTGCTGGTCCCATCGAGCTTGGTGATGACGAGGCCGGTCAGCGTCACCATCTTGTGAAATTCCCTCGCCTGATTCAGCGCGTTCATGCCCGTCGTCGCGTCGAGAACGAGCAATATCTCATGCGGCGCGCCGTTCAACTTCTTGTCCATCACGCGATGAACTTTCTGCAACTCTGCCATCAGGTTCTGCTTCGTGTGCAAACGGCCGGCAGTATCAACGAGCAAATAATCTGCGTTCCGTGCCTGCGCGGCGGAGACGGCGTCGTGCGCGACGGCGGCGGGGTCGGCGTTGTAAGCACCGGCCACAACCGGCACATTCAGCCGCTCGCCCCACAGCTTGAGCTGCTCGATGGCGGCCGCGCGGAAGGTGTCGCACGCGGCGAGCACCACGGTTTGTCCGCGCGCCTGAATCAAGTTTGCGAGCTTCGCGGAAGTCGTGGTCTTGCCCGTCCCGTTCACGCCAACGATGGATACCACCGTCACGCCGCCCGGCTGCTTGCGCAGTTCGCAATTCACGGAAGACAGGCTCGTCTCCACTTCGCGCTGGGCGATTTCAAAAATGGCGAGGCCGGAGCGCCCCTGCGTTTCGTAGGCTTTCTTGACCGCCGCGAGAATCTGCTGCGTCATCGAGGTGCCGAGATCCGCGCCAAGCAGCGCCGCTTCCAGCTCCTCCAAAGTCGAGCCTGTCAGCTTCGGTGAAAGCGTGACGATGCGCTTGATCTCGTGGAACAGCTTCGCCTGCGTCTTCTGCAGGCCCTCCTTGAACTTTTGGAACAAACCCATCGAGGAATTTCAGATTTACGATTTACGATTTACGATCGCGTCGTCTGCCAGCATGACACCGCTCTCCACGGCGCGCTTCATCACGCGCTCGCGCAGGCGCTCGACGCATTCGTAGGGAACTTTGATGCCGCCGATGAGCGGCTTGCCCTTGCTCATGCCGTGACAGTCCGAGCCGCCGGTGACGAGCAGCCGGTGCTTGTCGGCAATCTCCAGGTAACGCTGCGTCATCGAGGTCGAATGCTTCGTGTGAAAACATTCGATGCCATCCATGCCCGCCGCGACGAGATCCGGAATCACTTCGTCCGTGTGATTCAGGCCGGGATGCGCGAGCACCGCCAGGCCGCCAGCTTGATGAATCAGCGCGATGGCTTCCGCCGACGAAATCTTGAACTTCGGCACCCACGCCGGCTTGCCTTTCTTGAGAAAGCGCTCGAACGCCTCGTCCAGGCTGCCGCAAAGTCTTTCCTGCACGAGGGCACGCGCGACGTGCGGACGTCCGGGCGAATCACAGTTCGCCAGCTTGAAGACCGCCTCGACTTTGAGCGGAATCCTGAGCTGGTTCAGCTTCTCCACCATTTCGTAAATGCGGTTGCGCCGCACCTCCTGAAAACGCGCGAGGTCGGTGGTGAGCTTCTCATTTTTCGCGTCAAGAAAGTAGCCGAGCATGTGCAGCTCGTGGCCCGCGTGCTCGGTGGTGAGCTCGGATGCTGGAATGAACTCCACGCCTCCCGCCTGACACGCCGCCGCCATGCGCGGGCAGCCTTCCATCGTGTCATGGTCCGTGAGCGCCACCGCTTTGAAGCGAAGGCGAATCGCGTGACCGGCGAGCTCCTCCGGCGTGTAGGTGCCGTCGGAGAAATTCGTATGAAGATGGAGATCAGCGAACATCAAAACATCACTTCACATTCCTCGCCGGGCGCATGAGATCGCCCTTCACGCTGTCCAGGATGCCGTTGATGAACTTGCCGCTGTCCTGCGTGGAGAAGCGCTTCGCAATGTCCACCGCCTCATTGATGCTGACCACGGGCGGGATGTCCTCGCGGTGAAGCATCTCGTAAATCGCCAGGCGCAGGATGTTGCGGTCCACAGCGGCGATGCGGGGGATGTCCCAGTTTTTGGAAAACTTGCGAATCAACACGTCTGCCTCGTCGCGATGCTCGATGGCACCTCGGATGAGCGGATCGGCAAACAGCCGGACCGAGGCTTCGTCCGTGGTCGGCGGCGGGAGTTCCGTCTTTGCGCCCCAGGTGGCGTTGCCCTTTTCCTCGGCGATGGCGGCACTGCGCTGCGAATTCCAGAATTGATCAAGCTCCGCATCCAGGTTCTCTGGCGGATTCATGTCATGCTGGAAAAGAAATTGAACAGCGCGTTCCCGCGCTTCACGGCGTTTGCCCATGCCAGCAGGATGGGGCAAAAGCGCCGGGGTAGGAAGGGAAAACTAAGCCACCTGATCCGCGCGGCCCAGCCGTCGGCAGGCGGCGGTGATTTTCCAGTCCGTCTTCACCAGCGACGCCTCCGCCGTCGCGTAATCAGCCCCGGTCAGTTCCCGCACGATGCGCACGGCGCGGCCGCGGAGTTTCACGTTCGATGCCTTCACGTCCACCATGAGATTGCCGAGCACCTTGCCCATCCGCACCATCGCGAGCGTGGTGAAAATGTTCAGCACCAGCTTCGTCGCGGTGCCGGATTTCAGGCGCGTGGAGCCGGTCAGAATCTCCGGTCCGATCTTCGGTGCAATGACGACGTTGGGCCGATCCTTTCTGGGGATGACGAGATGCGGGTTGAAGCAGAGCAGGATCGTGTTCGCGCCGCGCCGTTTGGCTTCGCGCAGCGCACCCCACACAAACGGCGTGCGTCCACTCGCTGCGATGCCGACCACGGTATCGCCACGTTTGACGCCGCGATATTCAACGGCACGTGCGCCGGCCTGGGAATCGTCTTCAGCGCCTTCCACCGCCTGCCAGATCGCTGTTTGTCCGCCCGCGATGATGCCCTGGACCAACTCGGGATCCGTCCGGAATGTCGGCGGACATTCGCTGGCATCGAGCACTCCCAATCGACCGCTCGTGCCAGCACCCACATAAAACAACCGTCCGCTCCGGCGAAACGATCCGACGATCAGCTCGACTCCCTTTTGAATCTTCTCTCGCTCCGCCAGCAAGGCAGAGGTGACCAAGCGATCTTCGCGTAACATCAGCTCGACCGCATCTGCGGTGGACATCTGGTCTAGCGTCATCGAGCGCGGGTTGCGTTGCTCGGTGGGCGAAAGCGAGATGGAAGCGACGCTGTTCAGCGGGCCGGCTGTCTCCGCGCGCTTCGAAGTTTTGGTAGAGATCCCGGCGACAGACCGCTTCAGGGACGAGAGAGGAAGCGCCTGCTGCGCGAGAGCGAGAGCGCCGTGGACGCTATCGCGCTTGAGCGGCGTGACGATGGCGCCCTTCCAGCGTTTGCGGATCGATTCTTCCACCGTGCGGGCGAACTTCGGCTGGCGCAGGAGAATGCTGCCCGCGAGGACGAATTGCACTGGCGCGTTGGCTTTAGTGAGTTTGCCGGCGCACGTCACAGCGTCCTTCGCGAGAGACTCGGCGGCACCTTTCAAAATATCAGTTGCGATCGCGTCGCGCGCCGCTGCCGCCTTGAATACTTTCACGGCAAGGGAAGCGATGTCGGTCTTGGAAGCGTTCTGAGCCCAGCCAATCAGTTCATTGGGTTCATTCAACTGCAACGCGCGGAGCAGGCGCTGACCAAGCGCCGACCATTCGCCGTCGCGGTCGAGGTAGTAAACGACTGCCTTCAAGGCGCGCAGGCCGATCTCGAATCCGCTGCCTTTGTCGCCCAACACGTGACCCCAGCCGCCGACCTTCGCGGTCTTGCCGTCGCTGGCACGACCGAAGAAACAGGAGCCCGTGCCGCTGAGAACGAGGACTCGGGGAATGTCCCGCTCCTTGATCCCTGCAGAGCTACCCGCAGCCATCAAGGCAGTTTCGAGATCGTTCGTCGCGAGGCACGGAACCTTCGGCCATACCTTGGCCGCAGCGCGGCGGATGCGTTCGCGATCAGATTCCGCGCGCGCGCCTGCCATGCCGATGGCGAGCGCGTCCGGCTTGGGAAACGCCGCGGCAATCTCGCGGAAGCGGCGGGTCAGCTGCGCGTCGTTCAACAGGCGGAGATTCGCCGGACCAACCTCAGCGCGGCGGGCTGGTGCGCCATCGCCGGCGTCGAACAACCCGACCATTCGCGTGCCGCCTGCCTCGATGCCGAGGCAAGCGGGCGGGCGCGAGTTCGCTTCATGTTTCATGGCGGCCATGATTCGAGGAATGGAATCGATTTCAAGGAACTTAACTTCGGTGGTGAACGGGCGGTGCGATAGCAGCCGGGTTTCAACTTGGTTTCACCGAGGCTCCACGCTAACGATCTGTCATGACCGGAACGGAACGAGACATCCTGGAATCGCTGCTTGAGCTTGAGCGCGCCGTCGCCTCCATGCCAAAGGCGAACCCGAAGCCGAACCTGCTGCCGCTGTTCACGCGCATTGATGATTTGACCCGCCAACTGCCGCGCGACGCCGATCCGTCCTTGCTGCACTATCTCCACAAGAAGAGCTACGAGAAGGCGCGCCTCTTCCTGCAAGGAAGCGATGCGGAGAATGCGCGCGGCAATTGCCACGGCCATGTTTAAGATGGTTTTAGTTCTCAATGCTTCTCCACGACACCATTGCAGCCATCGCGACGCCACTCGGTGAAGGCGGACTGGCGGTGCTTCGCCTCTCGGGCGCTCAGGCGCTGAGCATCGCGGATCAATGTTTCGTCCCGGTCGGAAGCTCTTCCCTCAAGCCAACGGTCGCGCCGAGCCATACCATTCATTACGGCCGCATCGAACGGGATGGAAAGACCGTCGATGAAGTCCTCGTCGCGGTGATGCGCGCGCCGCGAACCTTCACGCGCGAAGATGTCGTTGAGATCACCTGTCACGGAGGATTGCTGCCCGCGAAGATGATTCTCGACCTGCTGCTGGAAAACGGCGCACGGCTGGCGGAGCCGGGCGAGTTCACCAAGCGCGCCTTCCTCAACGGACGCATCGACCTTGCGCAGGCGGAAGCGGTGGCGGACTTGATTCACGCGCGGACGGAGCTGGCGATGTCGGCTGCGAACGAGCAGCTCGCCGGCAAGCTTTCCCAGCGCATCGAAACGCTGCGCGATGACCTGGTGAAGACGCTCGCGCATATCGAGGCGCACATCGATTTTCCGGATGAAGACATCGCGCCGGATACGAAGGAGCAATTGCTGAATCGTTTGGAACGCGCCGTCGCGTTCATGGACACACTCCTGCGCACGGCGAATGAAGGGCAGATTCTGCGGCGTGGCGTTCGCACGGCGATCATTGGCCGGCCGAACGCGGGCAAGTCGAGTTTGCTCAATCAACTTCTCGGCCATGATCGCGCCATTGTCTCGGCGATGCCGGGCACGACGCGGGACACAATCGAAGAGACGGCGAACATTCGCGGACTGCCGGTGGTGTTCATCGACACCGCCGGTCTGCGCGAGGCGGGCGACGAGCTGGAGGCCGAGGGCATTCGTCGGAGCCGCGAATCGCTGGCGAAGGCGGAGTTGATTCTGCACGTGCTCGATGGCACGGAGCCGTTGACGGCAGCTGATGAAATCCTTCTGCACGAGTTCGAGAGCAAGAAGCGAATCCTCGTGCGAAACAAGTCGGACAAGACAAGTAGGCTGGAGTTGCCGGAGAAGTTCCGGGCCGCAGCGGTGGACGTCAGTTGCGCGACAGGTACGGGACTGGAGCCGCTCAAGGACGCGATCAAGGAATGCCTGTGGTCAGGCGAGATCAAGGCAGAGATGCTGCAAGTGATGATCAACTCACGTCATCAGGAAGCCTTGAAACGCGCGCGCGAAGCGACCTTGCGGACGGTTGATGCGTTGCGGTCTGGGCTGACGCTGGAGCTGCCCGCGATGGATCTGCGGATTGCAGCGAACGCAGTCGGAGAAATTGTGGGCAAGACTTCGACGGAAGATTTGTTGGACTCCATCTTCAGCCAGTTCTGCATCGGCAAGTGACCGACAGGCTGTCGAGCAACCGATGGCTCAGGCCCTGACTTCAGAACGCAGCGCCTGCTCGTAGCATTCGAGCGCTTCGTTGTAGCGTTCCTGCTGGTTGAAGATGCCGCCTTTGGAGAGATACGCCTGCGTCAACGCCTTGTTCAACGCGATCGCACGGTCGTAGGAGCCGACAGCGTCATCGAGGCGTTTCAGCCGTTCGAGCGCCAGGCCTTTCTTGAGATGTGCCTCGGATAGAGTCGGAGACGCGGCAATGGCTTGCTCAAAACAGGCCAGAGCTTCCTCCGCTTTGCCGAGACTCAGGAGCACGTTGCCTTTGCCAAGCAGCACGGAGACGTGATCAGCGGGACGCCGTTCCGTTGCGCCGTTGCGTCGGCGTTTCTTGTCATCGCCGGATCGCGGCGCGACGGTGTCGTCGGAGACTTCAGAAGTCGCCGTACCTTCCAGTTCATGGACGCGTTGCTCGAGGCGGTCGATGGTGGCAAGGAGAGTTTTATTTGGTCCGCGGGATGAACCGCCGCCCAGGAGCAACCGTTCCGACCCGCCCATCCCCACCGGAAGACCGCTGCCGAGCAGGGCGCGATCGTTTTGGAAACCATCGGCCACCTGCGCGAGGCGATTGACGCCACGCGTCTGAAAGAACATCGAGAGAACCAGGGCGACGAGACCGATGCCGACAATCCCGCCGCCGATCCAAAGAACGGTCTGGCCGGAGTCCTTCGAGGCTTGGAGCTGCTGCTCGCGCTGCTGTGCGATGGAGCGGTCGAGGAGTTCAAGACGGGCCGCAAGGATCTCGGCATTGGTGCGCGCTTCGAGGCTGGATTCGAGCCGCGCCTGCTCGATTGCCATCAAGGTCGCGTGCAATTGTTCCTGCAGCTTGAGGTAATTGCGGAGCTGGCGCTCGGTGTCCGCGTTGTAGTTGGTAACGGGGGAGGAGATCGTGTTCGTCGCGAGGTTGGTTTCTGCGGCGAAGGCGAATTGTGGAGCCGCTGCGATGAACAGCAGTAAGAGCAAACAACAGTGTGCCGGGGCGAACCGAGGGAAGTTTTCCATAACTCCGCGTTTCTCAGGCGCGTCCCCATTCAGCCGGTCGTCAGGAGTTAACTCCCGGCTGAATGGGCGCGTGAATTCAGTTGGCCGGCGGCGCTTCGCTGGAAGCCGGAGCTGCCTCGGTGGCAGTCACAGGCTCGGTGGCTTCGGCGACCGGAGCTGCCGGTGCGTCTTCTGCGACGACAGCTACCGGGGCTTCGCCACCCGTGACCTCGCCGACTTCCGTTCCGCCTTCAGGTGTCGCAACGACTGCGGCGGGCTGAGCGGTGGCTTTCGGCGCCTTCGGCTGTTTGACCGGTTTCGGCAGCGGCCTTTTGGCGGTCTCGAGCACGCCGTTGGCGAACTCGATGACGTGGCCTTGATGAATGAGCCAGTGAAGATCCGTCATGACGGCAGCCAGCTCAGGGCTCGGCTCCGATGCCGCAGGCGGTGCAGGAACGGCAGCCTCGCCTTCGGCGGCGGGCGCTGCGTCTGCGGCAGGAGCGGCAGGAACCTTCGGCGAGGGCGCGAGGGCGGCAAGCAACTGCTTGTGCGTACACTTGGTCGTGGCGTTGATCAAATCCACGATGCGCTTCACGCCGTCGGACACAGGCGTTGCTTCGAGATCGAGGAAGTGCGGGCGCGCGACGGCGACGTGGGTGAGAGTCTTGTTGACCTTGAAGAACTGCAGCCCGCGCGAGGCGAATTGCTGGCTCAACGTGGTGGCGAGTTGCAGCGGGAACCGGTTCTGTTCTTCCCAGCCATTCCGAGCTAGACGCGCCAGCTCACGATCTCGGATGTTGCGGGTCACCGTGCCCGTGAGCGTCACGGATTCGATCTGCTTGATGATGTTCGGGAGGTGCGCCTGGCGGAAATGTTTTTCCACGTCCTCCATGCTTCCGAGCCGCAAGGGCTCAGGAAGGTTCAAGCAGTTGAACTCGGTCTTCCAGCTCTGGTCTTCGACCCATTTCTTCACGATTGCCTCGTCCTTGACGATCTTGACGCGTGCCTTGAAGTCTTCAAACGGCAGACGGGCGAAACGCTCGGCGTGCAGGCGGCGAAGCTGGTTCTGGTAGTCGTGATAGTTCGGCGGGCCAAGGATCACACCGCTCATGCCGCATTGGGCGACGAACGTATAAACGCCCTTTGGCGGGTCGATCTGAGTTTTCTCCGCCTGATAGAAGGTCGCGAAATGGCGATCAAGCACATGGCGGACTGCCTCGTCTTCCGAAAGCCAGAGGGTTTCGTCCAACGCGCATTGGAACAGCGGCTGGATCGGGGTGCCGTCCTGTTTCTTTCTAACGGCAAAGGTGACCATGTGCCGTTCAGGCTTCTGAAGAATCAGAAACGCGATGTCGAACAGCGGATAGGCGCGGCCCGTGATACGAATCTGCTTGGCCACCATGTCCACGCTCAGATCTTCCGGCGTGATCGTGAGGTTGATCTCTGGCAACGGCGCAGGCGCGGGCGGGCGGAAACCCTCGGGGCGAAAGCCAGGGCCACCATCGCGTCCGCGGGGATTGCCGCCATCACGGCGGGGTCCGGGAGGACGGTCCCGGCGATCCGGTCCACGACCGGGGCCGCCTTGTGCGCCTTGCGGAGCGCCGGGGCCACGACTGGGACCTCGACTCGCTCCACCGGGACCACCGGGTCCACGGCCGAATCCACCACCTCCGCCACCGGGGCGGCGAGGAGGACCATCACGGCGGTCGCCACGATCGCCGCGCCGCTCAGGTTCACCTTCGAACTTGGCGTAACGGTTGTTCTGTGGCGATTCCTTGGCCCAGGCCGGGAGGAATAACTTTTCTAAATCAAATTCTGCTTCAGGCGTATTGCTCATGCGCTTTAGTGTCTGGCGTTGGACGGTGATACTATCACATGCCGGAAAAATTTCAGCGTTAGCATGAAGATCGATCCAGGGGATTGCAAGCGTTGGCTCGGTGAAATTATGGGAAACAGGCCGAAACTCCACAGGTGCCGGGAAGGATTACGTAGTTCGCTGGTCTTGCGAGACGTGGAATGACCATCCGCGCAGAGTGCTGTGCGACCGACTTTTGCTTCCAAGTCCAGGTCCGTTCCGTCAGCTTTACTTCATGATTCCCCCCCGGACGCAGGCATCCAACGCCAGCGGCAAATCGTAACCTATGTCCTCCGACGCGCACCAACCGCACCTGCTCCGCCGCTTCGGCCTGCTCCAGGCGACGGCGCTGAACATGACGAACATGATCGGCGTGGGGCCGTTCATCACCATCCCGGCCCTCATGTCCGCGATGAACGGGCCACAGGCGATGCTCGGCTGGCTGCTTGCGCTCATCATCGCCATGGCCGACGGCCTGGTCTGGAGCGAGCTTGGCGCGGCGATGCCCGACTCCGGCGGCAGCTACATTTACCTGCGCGAAGGCTACGGGCGGCAGACCTTCGGCAAGGCGATGACGTTCCTCTTCATCTTCCAGTTCATGTTTAGCGGGCCGCTGGAGATCGCCTCGGGCTTCATCGGCTTCAAGCAATACGTCGCCTATCTCTGGCCCGGCATGACGAAGATGCAGGGCGCGGCGGTGGTCATGGGAGTCGGCGCGCTCGCCGTTGCCCTGCTCTACCGGCAAATCACTTCCATCGGGAAAATCACGGTAAGCTTGTGGATCGGAACAATGCTGACGGTGGCGATTGTGATACTAACCGGGGTCACCACGTTCGACGCGAAGGTGGCGTTTGATTTCCCTCCAGGCGCGTTCGACTTCTCGTTCGGCTACCTGATGGGCCTGGGCGCAGCGTCACGGGTCGGCATCTACGACTACCTTGGTTATTACGACGTGTGCTTCATCGGAGATGAAGTGAAGGACCCGGGCCGAGTGATCCCGCGCTCGATCTTGATCAGCCTTTTCGCCGTCGCGCTGATCTACATCACCATGAACCTCTCAATCATCGGGGTGGTGCCGTGGCGCGAATTCGTCACACCCATCGGCCAGCCGTTGGCAGACCCGCCGCCGCCCGTGGTCTCCATGTTCATCGAACGTATTTACGGCCCCGTTCCCGCCAAGGTTTTCACCACCCTGGTGTTGTGGACGGCGTTCGGAAGTTGCTTCGCGCTGCTGCTCGGGTATTCGCGCATCCCATACGCGGCGGCAAAGGACGGCAACTTCTTCTCTGTCTTCGCCCGGCTGCATCCGACGAAGAACTTCCCGCACATCTCCCTGCTATTGCTGGGCGTGCTCAGTGTCGCGTTCAGCTTCCTGCCGCTGGGCGACGTGATCAACGGCCTGCTGGTCACGCGCATCCTGGTGCAATTCGTCGGACAGATTGGCGCCGTCCTCTGGCTGCGACGAAACGCGCCCGAATTGAAACGTCCCTTCCGCATGTGGCTCTTCCCGCTGCCAGCCCTCGTCGCGCTGGCCGGCTGGGGCTTCCTCTTCTACACCGCCGACCTGACGCCCAAGCTCTACGCGCTGGGGGTGGTGCTGACGGGAATCATTTCCTTCCTCGCCTGGTCGAAATGGACGAAGCGCTGGCCATTCGCAGAGGACCCGCCGCAGTAGAGGGATCGACCGCCGACACGGTTGGTGGTTGTCCGCCAGATCCCGCACCATGGGCCTCCACATTCTTTTCCGGGCTGGCTTCAAGAAAGACAATTTACGCAAAGCAATTGAAGTCGCCATTCACCGGTGGATTTTGTCACTTTTTATGTGTCGTCGGAACCCTGTGAAAATCAGCGACAGATATGGGAATGACTATGGGCAAGCGGATTAAGAAGAGGCCAGTTGCAGCTATCTGGCACTTCGAGAGTGGCGTCACCTTCACGTGGCACTTGAGCACTACGGGACGGTTCGCCTCCCCGCTCCAGTCCCCACAATTTCATCACATGTCATCATGAATCCCCTTCCATGAATCCAGCCCTTCTACATTTACAGTTTGGCAAGGCTCACCGTTGGATGCGGGCACATTGGAAAACCCCCTGGCTGCTGGTTCCAGTCGCGGCGATCGCGGTAATCCTTGTTTCCTGTTCGACGGTGACACGCACCGCCATGGCGCCGCCGGAGATCCCGGGAGCACATTTCGTCGGGTCGCAAACCTGTGCTGAATGTCACGCGGAGATTGCCCGGGATTTCAAGACAGCATCGCACGCGAGATTACAGGTCCGGGGTGACACGGCGACGGATGTGGGCTGCGAGTCGTGCCACGGCGCGGGGAGCCTGCACAATCAATCTGGTGGCGCGCATAACACCATATTGAACCCAAACAAATCGCCGGAGACCTGTTTCCGATGTCATTTGGAGGTGCGCTCACGGTTCAACCTGCCCAGCCACCATCCAGTCCTGGAAGGCAAAGTGACTTGCAGCGATTGCCATGATCCTCACAAAGGCTCAGCCATCATGGGCGGCGGAACTGCGCACACCTCGGAGTTTGACACCTGCGGGCGTTGTCACACGGCGCAACGCGGTCCGTTCGTGTTCGAGCACGAGGCGGTCCGCGAAGGCTGCACGACGTGCCACCAACCACATGGAACGGTGAACGCGAAGATGTTGCGTGAACGCAACGCGAACACGTGCTTGAAGTGTCACTTCCAGCAACAAACACAGCCGGGGCGAATCTATATCGGCGCCCGGGATCACAGTTCATTTCTCAGTCGTGGCACCTGCTGGTCGGCGGGTTGCCATGAGGCCGTCCACGGATCGCAGATTGGATCATCGCTCCGGTTCTAAAACCACCACGCCTCCGCAGAAAAAGAACTCGCATGAAAACAACAGTCAAGCAGCGGGAGCATACCGGCACGTTCGGGCGTGTCGTCGCGCCGATGGCGCTGGTTTTGGGCATCAGCGGAGGTGTCACTTCAGCGCAACAGAGCGATACGCCGAAGGCAGCGGACAAACCCGCAGGCGAGACGAAGGAGAAGGCCGCGCCCGAGATGGCGGTTGAGGAACCCGGTGAATTCAACAACTGGATCACATTTGGACTCGGGCACTATTGGGTGGACGGGGACAAGGCCCAGTTCCAATACCGGCGTCAGCAACCGGCGGCGACCTTTGGCGGCATCGAAGATTTCCACATGGAAAGCCCGCTCGGCAAGAAGGGGCTCTTCCAAATCGATGGCCGCGGCATCTTCGATAACAACGACTATCTCTTTAAGGTGGGGATCAGCGATCCGGACAAGGGCTTCGTGCGCGTCGGGTACCGGGAATTTCGCAGTTGGTATGACCAAAGCGGCGGCTACTCGAAGGGCTCGAACGCATGGGTGACGCTGAACAACGAGGAACTGCACGTTGACCGGGGCGAGGCCTGGATGGAGACCGGGTTGACGCTGCCGGACTTCCCGGTGATCACGTTGAAGTACTCCTACGAGTTTCGCGACGGCAAAAAGGATTCCACGGTGTGGGGCGATTACAATATTCGATATCCGCTGGCGGGCACCGCGATCACACGCGGCATCGCGCCGAGCTTTTGGGATATCGACGAGCGCCGCCATATTGTACAGGGCGATGCAAAGCACGGCATTGGGAAAACAGACGTGGGCATCGGCCTGCGCTACGAGGTCTCGGACAATGATAACTCGCGCAACGAGCACCGGCGGCCAGGGGAACTTCCGCCAGCCTACACGCCCGGCAGTGATCGTTACGTGACGCAGAAGGAGGGCGTGCAGACTGATCTGTTGAGCGCCCACGCTTTTTCAGAGACGCGCTTCAACGACAAGGTGCTCTTCACCTCAGGCTATTCGTTCACTACGATGGACACGGATATTTCTGGCAGCCGCATCTACGGCGCGAATTATGATCCGGTCTATGATGTGAACTTTTCCCGGCGTCAGGCGCGGGATGAGGGATTCCTAGACCTGGAAGGCGGCTCGCGCGTCAACCAGCACGTGGCCAACCTGAACCTGATGTATAACCCACGGGAGTATCTGGCGATCATCCCGTCGGTCCGCATCGAGGAACAGAGCCAGACCGGCGTTACAGATTTCACCGAGACAACCGTGGGAGCCGGCGCAGGACTTCCAACCACGACCGATGACATCATCAACCGGCAGAAGCGGGAGTTCATTGATTTGACCGAGGCGCTGGAGGCCCGCTTCACGGGGATCAAGAAGTGGTCCCTCTACGCACGCGCCGAATGGCTCCAAGGCCAGGGCGACATGCAGGAACGGGAGCGCGAGGCGGCTTCTGGATCGACGAACCTGTTTCGCCAGACCGATTCAGAGCGCTTCACCCAGAAATACTCCGTGGGCGCGAACTGGTATCCACACCGGAAGGTGAATTTCGCCGGCCAATACTACTACAAACTTCGCCAGAACGACTACGACCACAACGTGGACTCGACGGTTTACACGCCCCTGACCACGGCAGACTTGTACCCGGCGTTCATCCGTCAGCAGGACTTCGACACGCACGACGTGAACTTCCGCGTGACGTGGCGCGCGCTGAATTCGGTCACTCTGGTCAGCCGCTATGACCTTCAGCTTTCCGGCATCGAGACGCAGGGGAGCACGAACAATACTGGCGTCGGCCTGAGCAAGATTCAGAGCGCGGAAATGGTCAGTCACATTTTCAGCGAGAGCGTGAGCTGGACGCCGCTGGCGAGATTGTTCCTCCAGGGAAACATCACCTATGTGTTCGATACCACGGACACGCCGGCGAACAATATCAACGGCGCAGCGCTGGGCGTTGTGCAGACGAGCCGCAACGACTACTGGAACGCGAGCGCGCTGGTGGGTTTCGTGGTGAACGACGCCACCGACTTGCAGATGCAGTACTCCTATTACCGGGCGGACAACTACGTGGACAACTCCGCCTACAGCCAGCCGTTCGGCGCTGGAGCCGAGGAACATGGCGTGACCGCCACTCTCATCCACCGCTTCAGCAAAAATCTGCTGGGCAAGGCGACCTATGGTTTCTTCTGCAACAACGACCAGACCTACGGCGGCCACAACGAATATACCGCGCACATGGTCTATTCCTCGCTGCAATACCGATTCTGATCCACGGCAAAACTCCCAACGCTCCAATCGCAACAGTGAATTGAAATCCTCCATGAAACTAAAAACCTTACTCGCGACAGCCGGTGTGTTCGTCGCGCTATCCTTGGGCAACGCCTTCGCAGCAGAGGCGCAGCAAAACTACGAGAAGCACTGTATGAAGTGCCACGGCAAGGACGGCAAGGGCGCCACCAAGATGGGCCGTCAAAACGGCGCCAAGGATTACACGGACCCCAAGGTCCAGGCCGAAATGAAGGATGAGGACGCCATCAAAGCCATCCGCAGCGGCATGAAAGAAAACGGCAAGGAGAAGATGAAGCCTTATGGCGGCGAATTAAGCGACGAGGAAATCCGCGCGCTCGTTGCCTACATGCGGGCTTTCAAAAAGTGACGCCGCGTTCCCCGCTGCCTGCGATTGGCGCACACGGCGCCCGTTGAATTGCAAACCTCAGATCGAATGGACGCGAACAAAGACACTTCCCACGGCCAGGCCCGGTTCTACCAAAACTGGGTCGTGCTCGCCGGAGCCATCGTGGCGGCGGGCAGCATTTTCGCGTTCCTGCTGCTCTTCGCCATCGATCTGTTCGCGCATCACGGCAATCCCTACATGGGCATCCTGGCCTATGTGGTGGCACCGGGGTTCTTCTTCCTCGGCGCGTTCCTGATCACCGGCGGGCTGTGGCTCCAGCGCCGCCACGCCCGTCGCAGCGCGCCCGGCACTGTCAGCCCGCTCGTGATCAACCTGTCGAGCGTTCGCGGGCGCAAGACGCTCGGGATAGTCGTGGTCTGCGGTGTGGGTTTCCTGTTGCTCACCGCGATTGGCAGCAACCGCACCTATCACTACACCGAGTCGGTTCAATTCTGCGGCCAGACGTGTCACACCCCGATGAAGCCGGAGTTCACCACTTATTTGAACTCACCCCATGCCCGCGTCGAGTGCACGGCCTGTCACGTCGGTGAAGGTGCGGAGTGGTACATCAAGTCGAAGATTAACGGCGTGCATCAACTCGTCGGCGTCATCACCGGAAACTATGACCGGCCCATCAAGACGCCTTTGAAACACCTTCGCCTGGCCCAGGAGACCTGTGAGCAATGTCACTGGCCGCAAAAGTATGTGGGCAACATTGAGCGCACCTACAACCACTTTCTCGCCGACGAAACGAACACGCCCTTCACCGTGCGTCTGCTCTTGAAAGTCGGCGGCGGCGACCCCACCCACGGCCCCGTCGGCGGCATTCACTGGCACATGAATCTCGCGAACAAGGTGGAGTACATCGCCACGGACGATCGCCGGCAGGTCATTCCGTGGGTGCGCTTGACGGAAGCCGACGGAACCGTCACCGAGTTCCGCACGCCGGAGTTCAAGGATGAAGCGGCAAAACACACCGTCCGCACGGCTGATTGCATGGATTGCCACAACCGGCCCGCGCACCATTTCCGTTCTCCCAACGACGCCGTCGATCTCGCGATGGCCAGCGGACGCATCGATCCCGCGCTTCCGTGGGTGAAATCAAACCTCGTCGCCTTGCTCGTCGGTTCTTACCAGACGGAGGACGAAGCGCTTGCCAAGATTGGCACCACGCTCCGCGAGAAATACGCCGGCAAGCCCAAGGTCGATGCGCTGGTGTCCTCAGCGCAGGAGATCTTCAAGCAGACGATGTTTCCCGAAATGAAGGCGGACTGGCGCGCCTATCCGAACAACATCAGCCACAAGGATTGGGCGGGCTGCTTCCGCTGTCACGACGGCAAGCACAAGACGGCGGACGGCAAGAAGAGCATCAAGGCCAGCGACTGCAACTCCTGCCACACCATCCTCGCGCAAGGTGCGGGCGAAGAGCTCAACAAGCTCAATCCCAAGGGCCACACGTTCTTCCACATCGACGCACCGAACGAGGATTTCGACTGCAACTCCTGCCACACCGGCGCGTTTCCAAAATAGTCCTCCGCCGTCAGCGCCGTCCTCCAACCCCTCCCTTTTGACCGCGATGGCGATCTCCGCCCGCCGTTCTG
Source organism: Pedosphaera parvula Ellin514 (assembly GCA_945872975.1). GTDB lineage: Bacteria > Verrucomicrobiota > Verrucomicrobiia > Limisphaerales > JADJPG01 > JADJPG01. The sequence continues at coordinate 3,218 of CAMCCU010000018.1, read as the reverse complement.
GTTGAACAGAGATTCCTTTCCATCCGTCCTCTCTAGGCTTTTAATCTTTTCCAAGACTCATGAAATCTTTCGTCGTAATCCTGTCTCTGCTGGCCTGCGCCATTCAGCCCGCCATGGCTCAACTCACCGCCCTGCCACAGCAGCCCATCGTCGGCGGTCGGATGCCCGCGCTCAGTCCCGACGGCAAACAGATCGTCTTCGTCTATCGCGGCGACCTCTGGCTCGCGTCGTCCGGAGGCGGGCGGGCGACTTCGCTCACCCAGCATATCGAGACGGAGGCCTACCCAGTCTTCTCGCCGGATGGCAAATGGATCGCCTTCGCCAGCCGGCGCAGCGGCAACTGGGACATCTTCGCCGTCCCCGTCGAGGGCGGCGCGGCGCGGCAGTTGACCTGGCATTCCGGGAACGACTTCCCGCACGGCTGGAGCCCGGACGGCAAATCCATTCTCTTCTCCAGCAAACGCGACACGCAGAATTTCACCATCTACTCACTGGACGTCGCGACGCTGCGCTCCACGGTGCTGTGCGAAGACTACGCAGCCCTCAACACGCCAAACTTCTCGCCCGACGGCAAGAAAGTCGTCTATGGCCGCTATGGCTTTCACTGGACACGTCCTCGTTATCAAGGCTCCGCCGCCCAGCAAATCTGGGTGCTCGATGTCGCCGGCAAATCACGCAAGGCGCTGACCAGCGACGAATCCCAGCATCTCTGGACGCGTTTCCTGCCGGACGGAAAATCCGTGCTTACCGTGACGGTTGGCGAAGCAACGCCTTCCTCCAGCCCGTTGAACGCCGACATCGCGCCCATCATCGACAGCCCGGAGCGCACGCCGAACTTGTGGAAATTCGATCTCGATGGCAAAGGCCGTCAACTCACGACCTTCATCGGCGGCGCCGTACGTTGCCCGACGATCGCGGGCAAGGCCGGCGACATCGCGTTTGAGTACGATGCCGATCTCTGGCTGATCAAGAACGGCAAAGGCGAACCCGCAAGGATCGAGCTCTTCGTCGCGGCGGACGACAAGCAGACCACCCGTCGGCGCGAGAAGCTCGCCAGCGGCGTCACTGAACTCGAGCCGTCGCCGGACGCGAAGACGCTGGCGTTTGGTCTGCGTGGCGACATCTGGACCATCGCGACGGACAAGCCCAAGGGCGTCGCCGGACGCAACGCCGATCTCGCGAAACGTCTCACGGACTGGGTCGGCGATGACTCGGACTTCTCGTGGGCGCCCGACGGCAAGAAGCTCTACTTCACTTCGGATCGGGAATTCACCACGCGCCTCTATGAGCTGGACGCACAAACCTTGAAGCTGCGGCCGCTCTGGAATCACGACGAGAACATCACGCGCATCCAGCCGTCGCCGGACGGCAAGCAACTGACGTTCTGGGTTTCCGGCACCGAAGGCGGCCTGTATGCGCTGACCATCGAGACAGGCGAAACGCGGCGGCTCGTGAAGATCCCCGGCCCGCAATGGCGCGGCATGGGCGGCGGTGATTTCGCGTGGTCGCCCGACATGCGCTGGCTCGCCTACGCGGCGCGCAGCGAGAGCCGAGCGTGGAACATCTTCATCGTCTCAGCGGACGGCGGCACGCCCAGCAATGTGACCCGCCTCTACGCCGATCACAGCGAGCCCGCGTGGTCGCCCGACGGCAAGTATCTCTTCTTCCAGAGCACGCGCGAAGGCGACGGGCTTTACGTGCTGCCGCTCAAGCCGGAGTCCGTGCGCAGCTCCGACACGGACCTCAAGTATGAGAAGCCCGGCACGAACGTGACGGTGGAAATCGATTTCGTGGACATCTCGCGCCGCATCCGGAAGTTCTCCTCGCAATCGCCGCAGTCGGATCTTCAAGTCGCGCCGGACGGCAGCATCATGTTCCTCTCCGAAGGCGACATCTGGTCCGTGACCTACGACGGCAAGGACACCAAGCGCCTGACCACCGGCGGCGGCAAGACTGGCCTGCGCATCGCCCGTGAGGCGAAGAAACTCACCTATCTCCAGGGCGGCGAGATGTATGTCTCCGGGCTCGATGGCAAGAGCGGCGAGAAGGTCGCCTTCACCGCGGACTGGGACCGCGACGTGCGCGCCGAGCGTCGGGCGGCGTTCACGCAGTTTTGGAACAGCTACCAGCGCGGATTCTACGATCCGAATTTCCACGGGCGCGACTGGGCGGCGATTCGCAGCCGTTACGCGCGCCTGCTGGACGCCGTGGAAACCAACGACGAATTCTCGACGCTGCTTCACATGATGATTGGTGAACTGGAGACGTCCCACGCCGAGGTTTCGCCGGCCGGGAGTCCCAGTGGCGGCTCAGGCTCCAATCCGCAGCTCGGAGTGACCTTCGATTACGATTACGACGGGCCGGGCATCAAGGTGAAGAACGTTCCGACCGGCGCGCCCGGATCGTATCGCAAGACGGAACTGCGCGCGGGCGACCTTATTCTCGCAATCAACGGCCAGGATGTTTCGCTCAACGAGAAGTTCTACGAGTTCATCAGCGACAAGCAGGGGCGCGAGTTCGAGTTTCTCGTGAGCACCAACACCGATGCCGCCAGCGCGCGGAAGGTGAACTACAAGGTCTTGACTGATCCGGAGTGGAAAGACTTGAACTACCGCAACCGCATTGATCGCCTGCGCAAATACGTGGAGGAAAAAAGCGGTGGCCGGCTGGGCTACCTGCATCTCGCCGAAATGAGCATGAGCAACCAGCTCAAATTCGAGCGCGAGGCTTACGAATACATGGCCGGCAAGGAAGGCATGATCATCGACGTGCGCTTCAATAACGGCGGCAACATTTCCGACACGCTCATCGACTGGATCGAGCGGAAGCCGCACGGCTTCTACCGGCCGCGCGACGCGAAGGCGGAGAAGGCGCCGTACAATTCCTGGGAGAAACGCTGCATGGTCTTGCTGAACGAGCACAGCTATTCCAACGGCGAAATGTTCCCCTCCGCCATGCGCGCGCGCGGTCTGGCCACGCTCATCGGAATGCCCACACCGGGCTACGTCATCTGGACCAGCGAACTTCGCCTCGTGGATGGCACTGGCGCGCGGATGCCGGGCAGCGGCGTCTTCCGCATCGACGGGAGCAACATGGAGAACAACGGCGAGAAGCCAGACGTGCGGGTACCGATGTCGCCCGAGGACTGGCTCGCCGACCGCGATCCTCAGCTGGACAAAGCGATCGAGTTGCTGGACGGGAAGTCAGCGGCGTCCGAG
>CAMCCU010000017.1 GCA_945872975.1 Pedosphaera parvula Ellin514 | reverse complement strand
GTGCCGTTGACCGGATCGCCGCCGATGCCGACGCAGGTGCTCTGGCCGACGCCGCGACAGGTGAGCTGCCAGACGGCTTCGTAGGTCAGGGTGCCTGAGCGCGAGACAACGCCGATGTTGCCCTTCTTGTGAATGTAGCCGGGCGCGATGCCGATGCGGCAGCCGCCGTGGGAATCCTTGCCTTCGCCGGGGGTGACGACGCCGGGACAATTCGGCCCGATGAGCCGCGTGGCGCTGCCTTGCATGGCGCGCTTCACCTGGACCATGTCGCGCACCGGAATGCCTTCGGTGATGGCGACGACGAGATCGAGTCCGGCGTTCACGCCTTCCAGAATCGCGTCCGCAGCGAACGGCGGCGGGACGAAAACTGCGCTGGCGGTGGCGCCAGTTTGCTTCACGGCATCGGCGACGGTGTCGAAGATGGGAACCTTCTTGCCACCGTGCTCGAAGAACTGGCCGCCCTTGCCGGGCGTGACGCCAGCGACGATTTGCGAGCCGTAATCGATGGAGAGTTGGGCATGACGCGCGCCGAAGCTGCCGGTGATGCCTTGGACGAGAACCTTGGTGTCGGGTTTAATGAGAATAGCCATGAGAAAGTAAACAGTAGGTCAGGAATCAGTGATGTCCGGGGTGGCGCTTATGGATGCAAATCGTGCTGCCATCCGGGTCGAAGATGAACGCCATGTGGCAGACGGGCGTGGGGAACGGCTCCATCTTGAACTTCACGCCGTTCGCCTTCAGGTGCGCGATGGCTGCGTCGAAGTCCTCGACCTCAAGGCTGACAACGCAGCCATCCGAAGTTGGTTTCCAGCCCGGTGCTCCAGCGCCAATGGAAAACGTGCCGTTGGCGATCTCGTATTCCGTCCATTGCATACCGCCGGGTTCGCCGTGGGCCATGGTCGCCTTCAACCCCAGCACGTCTTCGTAAAACTTCCGCGCCCGCGCCATGTCGGTGACGGGATAGCAGCTAAAGGCGATTTCAGTGACTTTTAACATGGCTTCAATTTTTCAACTATCTACGGGCGCCTGGCGTCCGGAATTGCATCCGGGCGTTTGCGAAGACGGTCGAGCATTCCGGCAGCCGCATCGCGCAGGCGCTCGCGAACCGGACGGCGCGGCCCGATGAGCGCGTTGACCTCGCGGTCCAACTGCTCGCGCAAACGCGCGCACCGTTGCTGGGTCACAGCGTTCTGTTCGGCGATCTTCACGATCTGTTTCTGCAGCTCGATCAACTCTTGATACTGCCCCATGTCCTCGGCTTCGAGTTGTGAAGCCCCCAGTTGTCTTGCTCCCACAAACATCTTCCCGGTTTAGCGTTCCCTGCTGAGTTAACCCGTCGTTTAACCCGTCGTCACTTCACCGCCGCGACGACCTTTTTCGCGGCGTCCGCCATCGAATCGCCACTGATGATGGTCAATCCGCTCTCGGCCAGAGTCTTCTTGCCCGCGACCACGTTGTTGCCTTCGAGTCGCACGACGAGCGGCAGCTTCAAGCCCGTCTCCTTCACCGCCGCGACGATGCCAGTGGCGATGATGTTGCAGTCCATGATGCCGCCGAAAATGTTCACGAAGATGCCCTTCACGTTCGGGTCTTGCAGGATGATCTTGAATGCCGCCGTCACCTGCTCCTTGCTCGCGCCGCCGCCCACGTCGAGGAAGTTCGCCGGGTTGGAGCCGAAATGCTGGATGATGTCCATCGTGGCCATCGCGAGACCGGCGCCGTTGACAAGGCACGCGATCGAACCATCGAGCTTGATGTAGTTCAGTGCAAACTTGCTCGCCTCGATTTCGAGCGGCGCTTCCTCGTTGAGATCGCGCATCTCCTGAATGTCTTTGTGACGATAGAGCGCGTTGTCATCGAGACCGATCTTGGCATCCACGGCGCACATGCTTTCCTTGCCGTCCGCCGCCTCGACGATGCAGAGCGGATTGATCTCCACCATGCTCGCGTCGCATTCCCACCACGTCTTGTAAACGCCCATCACCAGCTTGGCGCAGGCGTTGAAGAGGTCGCCCTTCAAGCCGAGGCCGGCGGCGATCTTGCGCGCCTGGAACGGCTGGATGCCCACGGCGGGATCGATCCATTCCTTGAGAATCTTCTCTGGCGACTTCTCCGCGACTTCCTCGATGTCCACACCGCCCTCGGTGCTGGCCATGATCACCGGACGCGAGTTCTCGCGGTCGAGCAGGATGGCGAGGTAAAATTCCTTCTTAATCGTCTCCGCGCTGGCCACGAGAATGGTGCTGACAAGCCGACCATCAGGGCCGGTCTGCTTGGTGACAAGCACCTGGCCGAGCATGGCCTTGGCGAGAGTCACCACGTCGTCCACGGACTTCGCGAGCTTTACGCCGCCCTGGAAGCCGCTCTTGAACGTGCCCTTGCCGCGACCACCGGCGTGAATCTGGGACTTCACGACTGCGAGCTTGTGGCCGGAGCCAAAAATCTTCTCGGCGATGGCCTTCGCCTGTTCGGGCGTGGTGGCGGGTTCGCCAGCGGGAACCGCGACGCCGTATTGTTTGAGGAGCTGCTTCGCCTGATATTCGTGAATGTTCATTGGTCAGTTTGAAATCATCGGTCAACTGCGAGCGGAAGCGCTCGGCTCAAAATGGTTTTGCCCTATTCCGCTGGCGTCGCTTAGCGCTGTTCCAGTGGAATCACCTTCAATCCCACCGGGCCGGTATACACCGATTGCGGGCGGATGAGACGGTTGTCGGCGAGTTGCTCCAGCACATGCGCCGTCCAGCCGCTGGTGCGGGAGATGGCGAAGATCGGCGTGAATAGATCGGTTGGGATGCCGAGCGAGAAATAAACCGTGGCCGAGTAAAAATCCACGTTCGCGTGGAGGTTCTTATTGGTCAGCATCGTTTCGGCGATGCGCTCGCTCATCTGGATCCACTTCTTGTCGCCGAGGTTCTCGCAAAGAATCTGCGCCATGCGCTTGAGATGCGGCGCGCGCGGGTCCAGCACCTTGTAGATGCGATGGCCGATGCCCATGATCTTTCGTTTGTTCGCGAGCGAGTCTTCAATCCACGCGTCCACCTTGTCGAGTGAACCGATCTCCTGAAGCATCTTGATCACGCCTTCGTTCGCGCCGCCGTGGAGCGGGCCTTTCAAGGTGCCGATGGCCGTCGTGATCGCCGAATACATGTCGCTCAACGTCGCGATGGTCACACGCGCGCTGAAGGTCGAGGCGTTCATGCCGTGATCCGCATGGAGCACATAGCACATGTCGAGCGTGCTCTCGGCTTCCTTCGACGGCTTCTCGCCATTGATCATGAAGAGGAAATTCGCCGCTTCACCGAGCGACTTGTCCGGATGCACGAGGCCCTTGCCCTGGCGATGGCGGTGAAAGTAAGCGGTGACGACGGGAATCTGCGCGATAAGCCGGAGCGCCTTGCGCCGTTGCGCGTGCTGTGAATCGTCGTCGCACGTCGTGTCGAAACAGCCGAGCGCGGAAACGCCGGTGCGGATGGCGTGCATCGGCGGCGTATCTTTCGGCAGCTCGCGCAGGATATTCACCACGCCCTCGGGAAGTTCACGGAACTCGGCGAGGAGCGCCTTGAATTCGACGAGCTCCTTCTTGTTTGGCAAATGGTTGTAGTGCAGCAGGTGGACCACCTCCTCGTAGCTGACCTTGCCGGCGAGTTCGTTGATGTCGTACCCGCAATAGATGAGCTGGCCGATGTCGCCACGCACGTCGCTCAGACGTGTGTTGGCCGCGACCACACCTTCGAGGCCCTTGGGAGTTGAAACCGGAGTATTCATGCGAAAAATCTGCGGCAAATTTAGGAAGCGTAAATAGACAGGTCAACGGTATTCGTGGGAGAAAGCCACTCTGATGGCGGGAGCGAGATGCCCGGATCGCTGGTGAGCGTAAATTTTCTTCACGCACCGCCGCTCACGCATCACTCCCGATACATCTCCGGCTTGAGCACGCCGACGAAGGGGAGGTTCCGGTAACGCTCGGCGTAGTCGAGGCCGTAGCCGATGACAAACAGGTCCGGGATGCTGAAGCCTATGTAGTCCGCGCGGATTTTCTCGGTGCGCCGCGCGGGCTTGTCGAGCAGCACGCAGGTCTTGATGCGGCGGGGCTTGAGCGGACGGAGCTTGGCCAGCACGCGTTTCATGGTGCGGCCGGTGTCGAGGATGTCGTCCACGAGGAGCACATCGCGTCCTCGCACGTCGAGGCGGAGTTCCTTGGTGAAGACCAGTTCGCCCGAGGTCGTGCCTGCGCCGTAGCTGGAGACGCCGATGAAATCCAGACGCAGCGGCAGCGACAGGTGCCGGATGAGATCGGCGAGGAACATCACCGTGCCGCTCAGCAACGAGACGACGACCATCTCGCGTCCTCGGAAATCGCGCTCGATCTCGGAGGACAAAGCGCGGACGCGTCGGGCGAGTTGCGCCTCGGTGATGAGGATGCGTTCGACTTCAGCGCGCCATGGAGCGGGAATGCGAGCCGGAGGAGCTGGGGAGAAAAGGGGCTGAGGGGCGCGGGAGCTTGGGCGTCCGGCGCTCCTTTTCCCCTTTTCTCCTCTGCTCCTTTTCCGGGGACTTGGAACGCTCATGATATAAAGCCGCGACCGACAGTTCAAATATGCTTCGAGTCGGCGTGATCCTTCTCGGTGTAGCCGGAGTCCTGGCGCTTGAAGTTCACCTCGTTCTTCTTCACGTAGGCGTTAAAGACGTCGTCCGCGCTCATGCCGAGCACCTGCGCCATGCTGATGAGGAAGTGGAAGAGATCGACGACCTCGACGCGCGCGTTCTGCTCGTCGAACTTCTGGTACTTCGCCCACCATTTCCAAGGCACGCTGTCGGTCAGCTCGGCCAGTTCCTGCGTCATGGCGCGGGTGTAATTGAGAATCCACTTGGTCTTCTCCTCCTCGCTCATGCCCTCGGTCTGAACGCCGATGCGCTGGTTGAGGGCATGTTGCATTCGGAAGAGTTCGCGGAGCTGATCGGCATTTTGCATGGGACGAGGATTTCAGGGCGCGAAGGGGAAGCAAGCGGGAAGTGGGCGGAGGGGGAATCGTGAAACGTAAAACGTAAAGGAGAGATGGGAGGCTTCGCAGCAGATTCGTTACGTTTTACGTTTTACGTCCCCCGTTCCACCCGCCTATAACCATCCGCATGTTGCCTACGTTCCTTTCCCAAGGCGGGCCGATGATTTGGGTCATCTTGCTTGCCAGCGCCGTGGGTGTGGTCGTGTTCGTCGAACGCGTGCTGCACTATCACCGCGCACACATCAACTCCGTCGAGTTCCTCAACGGCGTGCGCAACGTGCTCAAACGCGACAACGTGGTCGAAGCCATCTCCATCTGCGACGCCACGCCCGGCCCCGTGGCGCGCCTCGTCAAGGTCGCCATCCTGAACCGCGACAAAGGCCGTGACGGCGTGCGTGAATCGCTGGAGGAAGCGGGCCTGGTCGAGGTGCCGCCGCTGGAAGACAAGCTCAACCTGCTCGCCACCATCGCGCAGATTGCCCCGCTCATGGGCCTGCTCGGCACGGTGCTCGGGTTCATCAAGATCTTCACCGTGCTCCAGACGAAGACCACGATTCCCACGATGCAGGATCTGTCCGGCGGTGTCTGGCAGGCGCTCATCTGCACCGCAGCGGGCCTCGCCGTGGCCATCCCGGCCTATGCCGCCTACAACTATCTCGTCAGCCGCGTGAACGCCATCGTGCTCGACATGGAAAAGGCGGCCACCGAGATCACCAACATCCTGGCCGACACGCTCGGCCGCAAAGGCTCATGAAATTTCCGCACAGCACGAAGATCTTCCGTGGCCAGCTGGATGCCGCCCCGTTTCTCGGCGTGTTCTTCCTGCTGATAATCTTCCTGCTGCTGAACTCCGCCTTCGTCTCCACCTCCGGCGTGCCCATCACGCTGCCGGAAGGCGTGAACCTGCCCGGCCCCGACAAGGCCACCGCCGCCGTGGCAGTGGATGAAGGCGGCCATTTCTATTTCGAGAATCAGCTCTGCGACGTGGCGCGCTTAAAAGAACGGTTACAGGACGCCGTCACTCGCAGCCACCAGCCCATCACACTGGTCGTGCAGGCGGACAAGGCGGCGAAGACGGAAGTCCTCGCGACGTTGAGCATCCTCGCCCGTTCCTTGGGAATCCGGGACATGTTGCTGGCCGTGCGACCGCCGGTTGTGGCGACGCCCGTTGCTCCAGCGACGGCACCACAGCCGAAACCAGGCTCCACCACCACGAACCCATGAACTCCGGCGCGCTCGAACCCCGGCGCTGGTCCAGGCGCCACTGGGTCTATGCCGTCTCGGGAGGTTTTCTGCTACAGGCGGCATTGGTTTATTTCCTCGCGCAACCGGAGCAACGCCCGCCCGAGCGGCCCATCTTCCGCACGTCCATCCAGTTCGCGGCGGACGACCAGGTCGTTCGCCAGATCTCGGAACTGCCCGGCCTCGACGATCCCACCTTGCTCGCGCTGCCGAGCCTCGCCGGATTCTCGGGCGCGGCCTGGCTCAAGTTCCCCACGCTCGACTATCAAACGGCGGAATGGGCCGAGCCCGCGCACTGGCTGCCGCTCAATACCCAGTCGCTCGCCACCGCCTTCTCGCAATTCATCGCGACGAATGTGATCGCACCGCCCTTGATCGCCGACAAGCCGTTGCCGCCGCTCCAGCGCTACGAGCCGAACTTCCCGAACGAGCCGCTGGCCACCCAGTCCGTGGTTCGTATTGAAGGTGAATTGTCAGGCCGCAAGCTGGTCACGCCAGTGGAACTGAAGTCGTGGATCGCCTCGGAGATTCTCTCGAACACCATCGTGCAAGCCGCCGTGGACGCCGCCGGCCTGACCTTCTCCGCGACCCTTCTCTTCACCAGCGGCTCCACAAATGCCGACCACCACGCGCTCGCGGAAGTGTCGAACGCCCGGTTCCGTCCGGTGCGGGATGCGGTTCGCGCGTCAGACCCCACTCGCTCGCTCACGTGGGGCAAGTGGATTTTCCAATGGCACACCCTGCCGGTGCCCGCCACCAACCTGGCCGCGATCACTCCGTAACATGACGCCTGACAAAATCCTGTTCGGCTACGCCGTCATCCTGCTGCTGGCGATCTCCATCGTAGCACTCTACTCCGAGCGACGGCGCCGCTGGTTCGGCTCGCGCCCAAGTGATGACCACGTATTCCGCTGCGTGAAATGCGCCTACGTCTATACCGATGATCCCGACGTGGACCGCTCCCGCTGCCAGCAATGCGGCACATCGAACGAGGCGATCAAATTTTGAGCCACCAGCCTTCCTGAAAAGGAGGCAGAAAAATCAGGGCAGAAATATGTCTGCCTGTTTTTTGCCCCAATGTTTCTGCCTGACAATTTCAAGGCTTGAGCCGTTGTCTATTTCTCCTTTCGCCTCAGCTTGATCGAACCGAGATCGAACCACGCCTCGCCCTTCTCCGCACGCAGTTCACAAAGCAGCACCGTCTCCTCGTCCTCCGCCGTGACGGTGAACTCCTGTTCTGCCTTCTGCCAGTCGTTGTCTCCCGTGAAGCCGTGCTTCCTCGCCTGCTTCTGCGATTGGCGGATGCCGGCACCCACGCCTTTGCTGCTCGAGTCTTTCGCCAGCGGAACAACGCCCGCCGTCCGCACGCGGCTCTCGAAGACATAGACTCCCGCCGGCACCAGCAACCGTGCGCGCCACGACGCGGTGCATCGCCCGTCAGGCCCGGCCGCGATGTGAAGCACCTTTGTCCCGTCGCTCGTTTGAGACTGGTCGAGCTGACCCGTTCCACGGACATCCAGCTTCTGCCAGTTCGTGAGAGACGCCACGCCGCTGGCGTCGAAACGAATGCGCGACGGCGGCGGGTCAAACAACTTCTGCGCGGCAACCCGGACCCGCGCCTGCACCTGGTTTCGCAGGTTCACGACGGCGCTGTCATGGTTCAGGTGCTCGTTATGGCCGATGGCTTCCAGCGCCGGACGAATGCGCGCCTGAAGCTGGTTGATGTGATTGGTGAGCCGGGCTGCGGTGAAGACATTCGTCAGGATCGCCGCCGTGCGTTCGCGGTAGAGTTTCCGGCCTTCGGCGGTTTCGAGAATCGCACGCGCCACCAAGCCTTCCACCTGCTGTGCTCTCGGGATCACGGGTCCGTTCACGTCCCAAAACATCTGGTCCATGCCGTGGGGGAAGAAGGTGAGCCGGCCGGAATCCGGATCGTGATAGACCCGGTAATTGTTCTTCTTCATCACGTAACCGTCCCAATGCCATGTGAGCATCTCCAGCGCGGCGAAGTCCAGGAACCGCTCGAAGTCGAGCAGCGCGCGCATTCGCTCCAGACGCAGCGTTTCGTCGGGTTCCGCCGTGGCCGCGATGAGCGCCTTCAAGTCCGCCCGCCCGCGCACGTCGCCATCGCTGGAAGTTCGTTCGAGAGACGCATCGATGTCCTGGAGGAATCCGCCGTCGTAGAGGTTGCCCTTCGCGTTCTTGAAATGACGTTTGAGGAACGCCTTGTCGAAGCCCTCCTTCAACACATAAAGCCCGAGGTCGCGACCGTTCAACGACACTCTTGCGTGCGCGGTCCTCGGCGTCGGGACTCCCGCCGCGAGGAACAAGTCCGAGCAGATCGCCTCCGTCATGTAGGTGGGATCTTGCACCGAGTTGTTGAGGGAAAATTTGTCGAGACCGCGGAACTTCTGTTCATCGACGAACTTGTCAAAGTTCAGCGTGAACGCCGGCTTCTCATTGTCGATGTCGCGAAAGCTTCCCGCCGCGCCTTTCAGATGAATGCCCACCTCTTCGTACACCAGGTCGCCCTCGCGGATGGTAGCGCGGACATATTCCCGCGCGTTCTGACGGAGCCGGGCGAGATTCGTCTTGGCGATTTGAATGTGGATGTGCTGGATGATTCCGCTCGTGAGGAAACGCTCCGCTTCAAGCGCGCTCGCGCCCGCTGACCGGCCGTCGGTAACAGCGCAACGCAGGACCAGCACGAGCCAGATGAGGGAGCGAACAAGCGAAACAGAAATTGAGTTGGACACGTTCATCTGTGGTTCAAGGCGCTCTCGCCGGTTCTCAGACGCCGCGCCATCGTCCGAGGTTCAACCATGCCTGTAAACAGAGATACTTCGGGGCGGGCAAATACAATGGAGGCGTAACCCGGATGTCACGTGAAAGCCACCTCTGTCCAAATGTTAACGGCCCGCATCCAGGGCACGGCGTTCAGGCTGGAATCAAAGAACGGAAGGTCCGCCTGATCCCTCGAGCTCCGGCCCTGTTCTGATCGGACTGGTTTCCACAATTCACTTCGCCAAAGCGCTCGCATAAGCGGGCGCTTTCCTTTTTGAGTTGGGCACGCGCCGAGGCGCTCACACAGGGCATCAAGGCCGCCATCCACCTAGCCCAAGCACCGTGGGTGTGGATGCCCCGCCGTCAGTTGTTCTTTCCTTCTTCGGCTTTTTTCTTTTCCCGCTGCTCGGCGAAGAAGGTCTGAAGCAACGTCCGGCTTTCCACCTCGCGCACGCCGCTCGTGATCGCGCATTGGTGGTTCAGCGTGGGGAATTGCAACAGGTTCATCGCTCCACCTGCAGCGCCACCTTTCGGATCTCCCGCCCCAAAGACCACCCGCTCCAGCCTTGTATGAACAATGGCTCCAGCGCACATCGGGCAGGGTTCCTTGGTGACATAGAGAGTGCAATCCGTCAGCCGCCAGTCACCCGCGACCTGTTGTGCCGCCGTCAGCACCAGCATCTCGGCGTGAGCCGTCGCATCCTTTAACAACTCCACCTGGTTGGAGGCCCGGGCGATGATGCGTCCCGCGCGGACCACGACCGCGCCCACCGGCACTTCCTCCGCCGCATAAGCCTTGGCCGCCTGTCGCAAGGCTTCGCCCATGAAGTAATGGTCGCTTTGCAGATCGATGATGGGTTCGTCGTCCATGGGATTTACGCTTTGAGGTTTTAAGGTTGGCCAACAGCGGCTGGCGCAGATTCTTCCATCGACCAGTCGAATCGGCCATCGGCATGGCAATGGCAATGCGCTGCGAAGAACCCTCCACGATGTTTCCAGAACTGCGGCCAGATCTGTTCGCGATCGGTTTGAGGAAGCTTCAGCGCATCCAGCTTCGTGCGGGAGAAGAACTCGAATCGCCCTTCACGATGGGGCGGAGGAGTGACTACGAGTCGCCGCTTGATTTCAAAGAGGAACATCAACCAGTGCGCCTGCCCGTTGTAACCGTGCTCGCTCACGAGCCCGGTCAAATGCAGCTCGGTCGGCGAAACGCTCAGTCCCATTTCCTCATGCGCTTCGCGACAGGCGCACGCATAAGGCGATTCACCGACGTCGGTATGGAGCTTCCCTCCACATGGGCTCCACAAGCCACGATTCGGTTCCTGTGCTCGTTCGAGCAGCAACACCTCGTCGCGCTCGTTAAACACATAGAGCAAGGTCGCAATCTTGTAAGGCAACGCCATGCGCGGAGTGAATCAGGGCTGGCGCAATCCGGCAAGCGGGCGGCTCGAATCTCCAGTCCGCACGCTACCGCCTGCCGCTGGGGCTGTTGCTTTTCACCCTTCAGCCGATAGTCTCGGTGCATGGATAGATTGGATAAACCGCAGGTTGATCCGGAGTTAAAACGCCGCATCCAGGAACTCATCACTTACAAGGGTGGTGGCTACAACCCCGACCTCGTTTCCGACATCATCGATAACGCGCTCAAGCTCCTTACTGATGTCTCGGTCCGTGGCGATGCCCGCGTCATCCAGACCGCCGTCCGCGAGCTCCGCTACGCCTTCAAACTGTTTGAACCACACGCTGGCACCCGCAAAGTCACCATCTTCGGTTCCGCCCGCACCGCGCCTTCCAAACAAGAGTACCAGCAGGCGGTCGACTTCGCCCGGAAGATTGCGGACGCTGGTTGGATGGTGATTACCGGAGCTGGCCCTGGAATCATGCAGGCAGGTCACGAAGGAGCCGGACCTGAGCGCAGCTTCGGCGCGAACATCCGGCTGCCGTGGGAACAGAGTGCCAACCCTGTCATCCAGCACGACAAAAAGCTGATCACCTTTAAATACTTCTTCACCCGCAAGCTGACCTTCGTCCGGAACTCCGACGCCATCGTGCTCTTCCCCGGTGGATTCGGCACCATGGATGAAGGATACGAGGCACTGACCCTTATGCAGACAGGCAAGAGTCGCATCATGCCCTTGGTGTTGATGGACCGTCCGGGCGGGGCGTATTGGAAGACGTGGGATAAACACATCCGCGAGCATCTCCTCCGTAATGGGCTGATTTCTCCCGAGGATTTGAACCTCTATCACATCACGGATGACCCGGAACATGCGGTCAAGTTCATCACCCGTTTCTACCGGAACTATCATTCGATGCGGTTTGTCAGAGATCTGCTCGTGATTCGCCTTCAGCATCCTCCGTCCCAGCCGTCGATTGACGCGCTGAACGAGGATTTCGCCGACATCATCACGTCGGGAAAGATTCGGATTTCCGAAACCACGCCTGAAGAACGGGAAGACAATCAGCACGTTGACCTGCCAAGAATCTGCTTTGAATTCAACAAGCGCGACTACGGCAAGCTCCGGAACATGATCGATGCACTAAATGGCGTGTAACGACCGAGATCTCCGGTAGAACCAACGTTCCAGCGGGAGTCCTCGATACCCTCCCTGAACGGACGACCAATAACCCTCTGCATAACTTCTGCGTGAGGTGTTAACAGCCTGTGGCTTTCGTGAACAACTCCGGGTTTCGTCTCTTGCCCTTTTTTGCTCACAAAGTTTTACTCACACCGCAATCGCCGTAAGTTCTTGTCGTGCCCTTGACACTGCTGGTTGTTTCCACTATTCACAGCCCTTAATAATATTAAGGTGATCGCTAAGATAGATACATTATTAAAGGCACAATGAATCTCACCATTGCCAAGGACCAACTTCTGGCCGGGCTTCAATCTGTACAGAACGTCGTCAGCTCGAGGACAACCCTCCCCATTCTTTCCAACGTGCTCCTGCGCGCAGAAGGCGACCGGCTCGAATTCACCGCGACCGATCTGGACGTCACGATCACCTGTTCGGTGGAAGCCAGCGTCAAGACGCCTGGAGCCACGACCATTCCTGTGAAGAAGCTTTTTGGGATCGCTCGCGAGCTTACCAGTGCCGAGATTGAGTTGGAAGTCGATGACAAGAACGTTACCGCTCTTCGATCGGGAGCCAGCTTTTTCAAGATTCGTGGTCTCGGCCCGGAAGAGTTTCCTCCGCTTCCCAAGTTCAAGGAAGACAAGAAGGTCTCGCTGCCTCAGGAAAAGATCAAAGGCATGCTGAAGAAGACATCGTTCGCCATCTCGACGGACGAGAGCAGATATGTGTTGAACGGGATTTTCTTCAGCCTCAAAGAACACAAGCTCACGATGGTTGCCACCGATGGCCGTCGTCTGGCCTTGGTTGATGAAGAAGTGGACGTGCCAGCTTCCAGCCAGGGTGAGTTTATTGTTCCAGCGAAGGCTGTGAACGAGTTGAACCGGCTTTTGCAGGACAAGGGCGAGGTGGAGATCAAGTTCTCCGACAATCAGGCCGCCTTCACGCTCAAGGATGACAAGGGTAATGCCACACTGATCATCACAAAATTGATCGAGGGCAACTATCCGAACTATCGCCAGGTTATCCCGGCCGAGACGAAAGAACGAGTAACTCTAGGCCGCGATGAATTCCTTCATGCGCTTCGCCGGGCTGAGCTGATGACGAGCGAGAAACAGAACTCCGTCAAGCTGACCTTCGCCAAAAACAACCTGTCCATCACCGCCAACAGCCCGGACGTAGGGGAAGCGCGTGAATCGATGGCGATCAACTACAAGGGCAAGGACATCTCCGTGGCGTTCAACCCCGGCTATGTGATCGAACCTCTCAATGCGCTGACGACGGACGAGATTTACTTCGAGTTGATCGATGAGTTAAGCCCCGGCGTATTGAAGATCAACGGACCGTTCCTCTACGTGGTCATGCCGATGCGATTGACCTGATCACAGGTTCGGCGCACTCAAGAAAATACAATCGGCGGGCTGAATAAAAGGCACGTGATAACTCGCTAGATCATCGTTGACGGTGGGAGGTCCACGGGTAACATCGCGCCCCTAACTTTTAGAAATCGAAACGAAAGAAACATACTATGGCAGTCAAAGTCGCAATTAACGGGTTCGGACGTATCGGTCGCCTCGTCTTCCGCGCCCTCGTGGAGCAAGGTCTCGTGGGTAAGGACATCGAAGTCGTCGCTGTCGGCGATATCGTTCCGGCCGA
Organism: Pedosphaera parvula Ellin514; assembly: GCA_945872975.1. GTDB lineage: Bacteria > Verrucomicrobiota > Verrucomicrobiia > Limisphaerales > JADJPG01 > JADJPG01. Next base: position 12,112 of record CAMCCU010000017.1, on the reverse strand, counting down.
CAATCTCGCCTACCTGTTGAAGTACGACACCGCCCAAGGTCGTTTCAACGGCACCGTCTCGTCGAAGAAGTCCGCCGCCGACAAAGTTGAGGACGATGTGCTCATCGTTAACGGGAAGGACATCCATGTCGTCAGCGCCAAGAGCCCGGCTGAATTGCCTTGGGCGAAGTTCGGCGTCGATATCGTCATCGAGTCCACCGGCCTCTTCACCGAAGCCGAGAAGGCCAAGGGCCACCTCACGGCCGGTGCCAAGAAAGTCATCATCTCCGCTCCGGCGAAGGGTGAGGACATCACCGTCGTCATGGGCGTGAACCACGACAAATACGACGCCTCGAAGCACAACATCATTTCCAACGCGAGCTGCACCACGAACTGCCTCGCGCCCCTCGTGCATGTCCTCCTTAAGGAAGGCTTCGGCATCGAGGAAGGGCTGATGACCACCGTTCACGCCTACACCGCGACGCAGAAGACGGTCGATGGCCCGTCGAAGAAGGATTGGAAAGGTGGCCGTACCGCCGCACAGAACGTCATCCCCAGCACCACCGGCGCCGCCCGCGCTGTGGCGCTTGTTTGCCCCGAAGTCAAAGGCAAGCTCACCGGCATGGCCTTCCGCGTGCCGGTTCAGACCGTGTCCGTGGTGGACCTCACCGTGCGGACCGTGAAGGAAACCAGCTATGCTGAAATTTCCGCCGCGATGAAGAAAGCCAGCGAGACCTATCTCAAGGGCTTCCTCAACTGGACGACGGACGAAGTGGTCAGCAGCGACTTCATCCACGACAAGGCGAGCTCCATCTTCGACGCCAGCTCCGGCATCGAACTGAACAACCGCTTCTTCAAGCTGGTGAGTTGGTACGACAACGAATGGGGCTACAGCAACCGCGTTGGCGACCTGGTGAAGCTCATCATCGACAAGGGCCTGTAATCCGGCTCGAACGATTCTCGCAAACGGCGGCTCTCGCAAGGGAGTCGCCGTTTTGCTTCCACCAGCGCCTGCGGGATTCACGAACAAGCTCGCGAACGGAAGCTCATTCCTCCAACCTCAGGACAAGTTTTAACTGCTTCATCGACCATGCGCATCATCGGCGGCACCGCTGCGGGACTCATCTTGAAAACGCCAGAGGGACTTGGGGTCAGGCCCACGCCTGATCTGGTCCGGCAGGCGATCTTCAACAGTCTCGGCGAGCGCGTCCTGGATGCCCGCGTGCTGGAACTCTTCGGCGGCACCGGTGCTCTCAGCCTCGAATGCCTCAGTCGTGGCGCGACGAATGCGACCTGCATCGAGCTCTCTCGGAAACACGCGCGGTTCATTGAGCAGAACTTCACCGCAACGCGGGTCGCCGCAGGAAAGTTTCAACTTCGGCTTCAGGATGTTTTCACGGCGATCCCGCAACTCGCGGCCTCGGGCGCGGAGTTTGATCTGATCGTCGCTGACCCGCCCTTTGGCGATAAGAACGTCGGGCGTCGCTCCACTTCCATGTCCCAGCGCCTTTTGGACGACGAACATTTGCCAGCACTGCTTGCGCGTGGAGGGTTGTTCGTTTTGGGCCACACCAGTCGCGATACAGTGACGCTGACTCCAGCCTGGGAGGAAGTGAAGGTCATGCGTCACGGGGATTCGATGATGCGCTTCCTCAAGCGGACTCATACGACGGCTGTGAAGCCGGAGACCGCTGAGACGCAATAATTCTTTTCCGCGCGAACCGCTTTCTTCACTCTCGAACGCATGTCGAATCCGATCATCGTTGCTCTGGATGTTCCCAGCGTGGAAAAAGCCTTGGCCCTGGCCGAACAAGTCGCTCCCGCCGTAGGAGCCTTTAAGATTGGTAGCGAGCTCTTCACCAGCGGCGGGCCGGACATCGTCCGTCGGATTCGGGCCACGGGAGCCTCGGTCTTTCTCGACCTGAAGTTTCACGATATCCCGAACACCGTCGCCAAGTCCGTCGCGGCAGCAACCCGGCTCGACGTGCAGATGCTCACCATCCACACCAGCGGCGGCCCGGAAATGATGCGCGCCGCTGAAGCGTCCGCTCAGGAAACCGCGAGCAGCCTTGGTCGCCCGGCGCCCTTGGTTCTTGGCGTCACCGTGCTGACCAGCATGGACGGCAACGAGCTGGCGGCTGTGGGGCTTCCTCCGAATCCCGGTAAACAAGTTGAACGTCTCGCCGCGCTGGCCGTGAGCGCCGGATTGCGCGGGCTCGTTTGCTCCCCGCTGGAACTGGCCGCAGTTCGCCAATTGCTACCGGCAACGATGCAACTGGTCACGCCCGGCATCCGCGGCCCCGGCGACGCGGCAGGCGATCAGAAGCGGACCTTGAGCGCTCCAGAAGCGATGGCCGCTGGCGCAAGCTGGCTGGTCATTGGCCGACCGATTTATGCCGCGGAGAATCCGCGCGCAGCAGCGGAAAAGATCCTGGCCACTCTCAGCGCACCATAACCCGGCGTTTCTGCATCCCACCGGTCCGTCCTTCGGAAATCCTCGTTGACATAAAGTGAGCGTTTACTAACTTAAAGCCAATGCGAGCAAAGCGTCTGAGCTGTGAAGAGCGGAAACAAGCCATCGTGAAGGCGGTGTTGCCGATCTTCGCCCGGAACGGCTTCGCCAACACCACGACGCGAGAACTGGCCAAGGCGGCGGGCGTATCCGAGGCGCTCATCTACAAACATTTTCCTAGCAAGGAATCGCTCTACGCGGAGATCCAGAGCTTCGGCTGCAAGGGATGTGATCCGGGGCTGAAGAAGTTTCTCGATCTGGAACCGTCCACCTCGACCTTGGTTTACATCGTTTACTACATCATGCGTGTCAACATTGTCGGGCGCAGCAAGGAAACGATATGCGCCGAGACGCGCCACCGCCTGATTTTGAACAGTTGCCTCGAAGATGGCTCCTTCAGCCGGTTCCTTTTTCACAACCGCTTTGCGGAAAATATATCGCGGATCGTGGAGTGCATGGATGCTGCGGTCGATGCGGGTGACCTGGTTTCAAGTCCGGTCAGCAAGCCGAACCTCCTGCTCTTCGCGCACCACCTGGCGACAATGATCGCGACGATGCATCTTCCAAAGAAACCGGTGGTGGACTACGACGCAACCCCGAATGAGCTGGTGCAACAAGCCGTCTGGTTTGCCCTGCGCGGTCTCGGGCTCCGGGACGAGGCGATCAAGCGGTTCTACAGCCCAAAGACGCTCGCCCTGTTTTTCAGCGAAGAGAAGTGATTCACCTTACAAAAGTGTAACGCAACTTTCGTACGATTCCGGTGAGTAAGTATTCACTAGATGCAGTCTAAACTCGCAATGGAAAGATTCAGAACAATGAATGGAAGCAGCAGACAACGGGTTACGTCTGAAACGGCCCGGCCTGGGTGCCGGTCGATGGCTGGCTATCATGGGCAGGAAGCGGATCCGCTGCAGGTGTTGAAGAGCCAGCTTCTGGCCTGTCATCTGGCGGACGTTCGGGATTCCGAGCTGGAGATTCGTCTCAGGCGCGCTGCGGACGAGTCGGCATCCATCGCGTGGGCCACGACGTATCCCTTGCTGACACTCCCTGAGTTGCTTCGGGAAAAGACGGCGCAAGCCCTGGCTCAGCATGGGCGGCAGCGAGAGATCCAGTTGCGCAATCGCGCACCGTTGGGACTGGCGGCATGAATTTCGGGCGGTGGTGGAAAACAAACCAGAGTCGTAATTATGAAAACAAAGCGAAATCACGGTAGGAAGATCGTGCGCAAGGAATGCGCTGGCAGACACTCGCGAAAAGCCCTGGTGCGTGGTCGCAAGACCGGGGTCCGACTGGCAGCGCCGGTCGTCCCGCCAGTCCCGCCGCCTGTTGCTGAGCCCATCCCGACCGAGCGCCAAAGCTATACAGGCGACAGCGCGTTTCATCTTTATGTTCGCGAGATCGGCCAGACCAAGCTCCTGACGGTGAAAGAGGAAGGCCAGCTCGCCCGTCGGATTCAAAAGGGCGACGCAGAGGCTCGTGAACACATGATCAAGGCCAACCTCCGGCTGGTCGTTAAGATCGCGCGCGACTACGAAAACTATGGGCTGCCTTTGCTCGACCTCATCAACGAAGGCAATATCGGCCTCATGCGCGCGGTCGAGAAGTTCGATCCGCGCAAGGGCGCGAAGCTCTCCACCTACGCCGCGTGGTGGATCAAGCAATCGATCCGCCGCGCACTTTCGGATCAATCGAAGACGATTCGGATTCCGGTACACGCGACGGACAAGCTGCTTCACATCCGCAAGGCGGCGACGAAGCTGGAGGAAGAGCTCGGGCGCGAGCCCACGGCGGAAGAGATCGGAGACGAACTCAATATTCCGGCCAAGCAGGTCCGGCTGCTGCAAATCGCCGCCATCCGCCCCACGTCGCTCGACGCACCTTTAGGCGACGATGACAGCAATCGCATCTCGGACGTCATCGCTGATGATCGGGCGACCTCGCCTTACCAGGATCTCGAAGACAAAACGAACGTGGACATGGTCCGTCAGGTCATTGGAATCCTCGACCCGCGGGAGACGACGATCCTGCGCTATCGCTTCGGGCTTGATGGTGGCGGCGAGAGGACGCTGGAGGAAGTGGGCGAGAAGTTCGGCGTGACTCGAGAGCGCATCCGCCAGATTCAGAACGTAGCATTGCGCAAGCTCCGCAAGAAGATCGAGAAGCTCGACGCCGTGACCGTAGCGGCTTGATCGCCACGCTCCGAGCTGAGAACGTCCGCGCCGTGAAAGCGATACGTATCCATCAGTTTGGCGATCCCGATGTCTTGAAGCTTGAGGATGCGCCGCTGCCTGCGGTCGGTGCCGGACAAGTTCTGGTGAAGGTTCAGGCCATCGGCGTGAACCCGGTTGAGACCTATCAACGCTCCGGTTCCAATCCCGCCATCCAGCTTCCGTGGACGCCCGGCATGGATGCCGCTGGCCTCGTGGAAGCGGTGGGCGCGGGCGTCACGGAGTTGCAGCGCGGCGATCGGGTTTACACGTCTGATACGGTCACTGGTTCCTACGCGGAGTTTGTTCTCTGCGACCAGACGAGCGTTCATCGCCTTCCGGCGAATCTTTCCTTCCAGCAGGGCGCGGCGATCAACATTCCGTATGCGACCGCCTACCGTGCCTTGCATCACCGTGCGCGCGCTTTGGCCGGCGAGGTAGTTCTCATTCATGGAGCCAGTGGCGGCGTTGGCATCGCCGCGACGCAGATGGCGCGGGCGGCTGGGCTGTCGGTGATCGGCACTGCCGGAACAGATGCGGGGCGCAAGCTGGTTGCCGAGCAAGGCGCGCATCACGTCGTCGATCATCGCGACTCCGGTTATCTCGAACAAATCCTCCAACTCACCGAGGGTCGAGGAGTGGACATCATCCTGGAGATGCTGGCCAACGTGAACCTCGGCAAGGATCTGACGGTGCTCGCAAAGCATGGCCGAGTGATCGTGATCGGCAGCCGCGGCAATGTGGAGATCACTCCGCGCGAGTTGATGAAGCGCGACGCGGATATTCGCGCGATGACGCTCTTCAATGCTTCCGCCAGCGAGCTCGCCAGCATTCATGCTGCGTTGGGCGCCGGGTTGGAGAATGGCACGCTGCGTCCGGTAGTAGGTCGCGAAATGCGCCTGGCGGACGCCGCGAAAGCGCACGTCGCGGTATTGGAGCCGGGCGCTTACGGGAAGATTGTTCTCCTGCCCTGACGTCTTCTTCCGATCGCTAGCCTGGCCAGCGCGCCAGCAGCAGCCCACCGACAGCAAGGGCCACCGCAAACGCAGCTGCCACCCGCAGCGCCAGCCGTCGTTCGCCGATCACGGCAACCATCGCAGCCTTGAAAACCATGTTCGACATGGCGGCAGCGAGAATCACCCGCCAGCCTGTGTCGCTCGAAATCTTTTCCGAACTTACCAACTGCGAGACTGAGAGCGTGATCGCATCCATGTCAGTCAGTCCCGACAGAATCGCGACTGCGTAAAGACCGCCCTCGCCCAGGTAATCTCTCGCGACCGCAGTCCCGATGAGGACGAGCGCATAGAGACCGGCAAAGATGAGGGCTGGTTTTAGTTCAGCCGGATTTTCCTGCGCGAGCATGGCTGTAGTTTCGTGGCGGGTGGTGGACCAGAACCAGACGGCCAGCACCCCAACCGTGCCGAGCATTGCGGAGATAGGCGCGCTGGCAGTCGCAAGAAATCCAGGTGCGGTCGCGCCGATGAGCACCAGCACGCGGGCAAAGACGATCGCTGATGCGCAGATGATCACGAAGGCCGCCAGCGCCGTGGCTCCGGGCGACTGGCTTCTGCTTCTTGCGTAAGAAGCGGTAGTCGCGGTGCTGGAGATCAGCCCGCCGAGAACGCCCGCTGCCAGTGTTCCCGCGCGCGGGCCGAGAAGTTTATAGATGAGATAGCCGCCCAGGCTGATGCCGACGATGAGCACGACCATCATCCAAATCTTGAATGGGTTCAGGACCTGGTAGGGACCATAGAATTGGTTGGGAAGGACGGGCAGGATGACCAGCGAGATCAGGACGAACTGCATCACCGCCTTGAAGTCGCGATCGCCGATCCTCGAAGCAAAGCTGTGCATCTGGGGCTTGAGATGAAGCAGCACGGCCACCGTTCCGCCGATGGTGATTGCGAGCGCAGTTTGCGAGACGACCAGCAGTGCTCCTACGGCGAACATCACGAGCATGGCGACCTCCGAGGTCAATCCAGGGTCGGCTTCCTTGGACCGGTTCGCCGGAAGGTTCCCGACGATCAAGAGGCCGATCAATCCGACGAGTCCGGCCGCAACGACCCACCCTCCGAATGATTCCGACAACAGACCGCAGACGGCACCCAGCAGAGTGATCAGCGGGAAAGTGCGGAAGCCGGCGAGCCGCGCGTTCGTCCGCTCGCGTTGCAGGCCGACGAGCAAGCCGAGCCCCAGCGCAATCGCGAGCTTATGGTAAATGGGCGCGAGTTCCATGCTCTTCGCCAGCCCTCAGCGGCCCAACACCGCCCGGGCTTCCGCTTCAGGTGTGGGCTTGGTACGCCGTGACAGCTTGTAAACATTACTGCGCTTGATCGTGTCGCCTTCTTTCATCTGATGAAGCGGTCCCAAGGTTTCCAGCTCAATGTAAGGCAGCGGATCAGCACCGGTATAAATCTCCGTGCTGCTTCCCTTGTCAGGATAGTCTCCGCGGCTCTCTCGGGGAGAATCGATGCGGAGGACGTGCTTCTCGCCGACCCACAACAAGCTGTCCCCATCGAGTCCGATCTTGTGGGCGCCCTTTGGATTCCGAGTGAGCGACACCAGGCCCTTCTCGACCTTCAAGCTGGGCGGAGGATTCTGTCCGAGCATCGTGAAGCCGTCGCGGAAGATCGACTTCCTGGGCAGCGGCGCGAAGAGGGCGACGGGGTCCTTGAGTTGTGTGATGACCCAGATGCCGATGACCGCCGGCTGACCTTTGACGCGGCGAAAGGTCGTGGTGATGGTCATCTCCGGTTTGCTCGAATGCATCTGGATGCGGCGCTCGGCGACGGTGCCATAAAACGGATCCTCTGCCGTCATCAGCGTCAAGGTGCTGCCGCTGAGCTTCACGTCGGACGCCCAGCCATCGAACGCCGGCGGCGGCCGCCAGCCATTGCGTTCGGTGAAGATGCTCCAGTCCGCCTCAGGCGACGGCCATGTCTTGTCCCCGCCGAAGTTCACCCAATCCTTCGACGCCCACACCATCAGTTGCGCATCAGCGATGCCGCCGGAGAGCGGCAGGTTTTCCCAGAACACGCCGTCCTCACCGATGTAACCGAACTGCATCACGCGACCGATGGCGGGAACAATCGCGGCCGCGACCTTGCCATTGCTGATGATGTAGGAGTCCGGCCAGCCGTGGTAGTTTGTGCGCGTGATGGTGACGCCGGCCGTGGCGTTGCCCTGGTTCAAGCAAAGGGTCGCCACCAAAACGAGGAGGGGAAGAATTCGAGTCTTCATGAGTGTGCCAGCATGGGTAACGCAAAGCATCGTGCGGAGCAAAGCGAAACTCCGCGAAGGGGCTGGAGAATCCGGCGGGAGATCCCTGATCGGTCCTGCGGCCTGCCTCCGATCAAACCGGCTGGACCTTCGGCAGCTCCGCGCGGATGCCATCGATCATCTTCGCTAAACGCCGGCCGTAGTCCACGAAGTTGGCGCGCATCGCGTCGTCGTTTGACTTCGATCCCGCGTCGTGAAACACCACTACCATGTGCGGCTCGATGGAAATGCCCGCGTCGAATCCCCGCGCCAGGGCATCCTTCAAAATGTCTCGCACCCGACCCTGCCCTTCGCCGGGCCAGTTGTAATCCGCGTCCTTCTTCGCCGGATTCCATGTCGCATCTTTTACATGGATGTGGACGACGTGCTCGCGAACGTTCGTCCAGAATTCCCAAGGGTCCTGCTGCGGCCAGGGTTTCGGCTTCATGCGGTCCGAGTTGAAGACAGGGTTCGCGGTGTCGAACAGCCATTTCAAGCCCGGCGCCTTCTCCAGCAGTTGCAAGGCGTGTTGCCAGCTCATGCCGCCGTAGTTCATGCAGTTCTCGTGAACTGGCGTGATGCCGGCATCAAGGAAGCGGTTGGTTACCTCACGCACGCGCTCAATGACGACGGCGGGAATCTCCTCTTCGGCGTCGCCGGGTTTGAAGCTCATGATGCGGACAAACTTCGCGCCCACCCGTTGCATGCGAGGGATGCAGCGCGTGACCTCGTCGAGCGTGACCTCGAAGGGCGTCTCCACCGTCTTCGCCCAGTTCATGATCGTGGAGCCGAAGCAATAGACGCCGATATCCGCATCCACCAGCTGACCTAGAGCGACCTCGAAAGCCTTGTCCGGGATGTCGTGGAAATTCGCCTTGGGAAATCCCGGCACCTCCACGCCGCGGATCTCCAGATGCTTCCATCCCAGTTCCTGCGCGGCACGAATCTGCGCGGCAATTGTATTGCCCGCCTCGTCGCCGATGCCTGTGAGAATCATATCGATAGTTTTCCAAATACCCGGTTGCGACGCCAATCAAAAGGACCGTGCGGATCTTGCGTTAAGCATCCGGAAGAAGCGAGGTGTCGTGAAAACAAAGAACCTGACGCCACTTATGACGCCGGGTTGGCTGGTTTCGTTACAAGAGAGCCGAGGCGAGGGGCGAGAATCTGAAGAAGTGTTGCCCGCACCATCACGCTGGCCGACTACACCAGGACACGAGGAATCACTTTGCCGCTACCCGCCACGCCAGTCAGGCGTTCCTGACGACCGCTGACTTCCCAATAGAGATTGTCGTTCTTGATACCGAGCGCGGCGAGGATGGTCGCGTGCAAGTCGCGGAAGTGAACGGGGCTTTCGACCGCCAGCAAGCCGAGGTCATCCGTCGCGCCGAGACGCTGGCCAGGCTTCACGCCGCCGCCCGCCATCCAGATGGTGAAGCCCGCCGCGTTGTGCTGACGTCCGTTGTTGCCCTGCATCATCGGCGTGCGACCGAACTCGCTGGCCCAGATGACGAGCGTTTCATCGAGCAAACCGCGTTGCTTGAGATCGCTGAGCAGCGCAGCGATCGGTTGATCGGTCCAGCGCGCGCGCGGCGTGTGGTTCTTCACCAAGTCCCCGTGGGCATCCCAGCCGTCCTTGTCCGGCATGTCATACACCTGCACGAAGCGCACGCCGCGTTCCACGAGGCGGCGGGAGAGCAGGCATTTGCGCGCGAAGCTGACGGTGCGTTTGTCGGAATGCTCGAAGCCGTAGCTGCGCCGGAGATAATCCGGTTCCGTGTCCACGTTGCCGACTTCCAGCGCGGCGGACTGCATGCGGTAGGACAGCTCGTAGCTGGCGATGCGCGCGTCGAGTTCGGCAAAGCCCGGACGCGTCTCGCGATGCTTGAGGTTTAGTTCACGAATGAGATCGAGCGACGCGCGCTGGCCGTCGGCGAACTCCGGCGGCGGCAGCAGATCGAGCACGGGCGTGCCGGTGTCGCGCAGGCGCGTGGGTTGAAACGCGGCGGGCAGAAAGCCATTCGAGTAATTCGCCGCGCCTCCGAGCGGGCCGGCTTCGAAGAGCATCACGTAGCCGGGCAAATTCTGGTTCTCCGTGCCAAGGCCGTAAGTGACCCACGAGCCGAGGCTCGCCTTGCCGGGCCGGATGTCGCCGGTGTGAAGCTGGTAGCTGGCGGGCGCGTGATTGTTCGAGTCCGCCTGCATCGAGTGAATGACGCAGAGCTCATCGACGTGCTCAGCGACCTGCGGATACAGCTCACTGACCCAGAGGCCGGACTGGCCGTGCTGCGAAAACTTGTAGGGGCTGCCCATCAGCTCGTCTTTGCAGCCGTGGAAGACGTTCGCGAATTTCGTCGCGTTGACGGCTTTGCGAATCGAGTCCGGCACGGGCTTGCCGTTGAGCTTCTGCAGCTCGGGCTTGTAGTCGAACGTGTCGACGTGCGACGGCCCGCCGACCATGAAGAGGAAGATGACGGACTTGGCGCGCGGCGCGAAATGCGGCGGACGCGCGGCGAAGGGATTGAGCGGATCGAGTTCGACGGCGGGCTTGCCGGCGGCCTGGGCGTCCATGCGCCAGAGCGCACTCAATGCAACGGCTCCGAAGCCCGCACCCATCTGGTGCAGGAACCGGCGGCGTGAGTTTGTGGGAGCGCCGAGGAACATGCGGGAAGGTTAGCGGTTCACCAGCGCAAGGCGAGTTGGTAGTTGAAGCAAATCGCCGCTACGCGAGGATGTCCTTCACCACCTGAGCTTCCGCATCCACGCCGGTGAGCTTCATGTTCACGCCCTGCCATTTCACGGTGAACTTGCGGTGATCGATTCCAAGCTGGTTCAGGATGGTCGCGTGCAGGTCGCGGACGTGAACGGGGTTCTCGACGATGTTGTAGCTGAAGTCGTCCGTCTGGCCGTAAACGGTCCCGCCCTTGATGCCGCCGCCGGCCAGCCACATCGTGAAGCAGCGCGGATGATGATCGCGCCCGTAGTTCTCTTTTGAGAGCCCGCCTTGACTGTAGATCGTGCGCCCGAATTCGCCACCCCAGATGATGAGCGTGCTGTCGAACAGGCCGCGTGACTTGAGATCGTTGATGAGCGCGTAGGTGGCTTGATCGATGTCCTTGCACTGCATCGGGAGGCGACCGCCGGCGTTCGAGTGATGATCCCAGTTGTTGAGATACACCTGCACGAAACGCGTGCCGCGCTCGACGAGTCGGCGTGCAAGCAAACACGTCGAGGCGAAGGTGCCGGGCTTCTTCACTGCGTCGCCGTAGAGCTTCATCGTGGCTTCGGATTCGCCCGCGAAGTCAGTCAGCTCCGGCACGCTGGTCTGCATGCGGAACGCCATTTCGAACTGCTTGATCCGCGTGTGCGTTTCCGGATCGCCCACCTTCTTGAAGTTGATCTGGTTGAGCGCGTTGAGGCCGTCGAGCTGGCGGCGACGCAGATCACCAGTCACGCCGGGCGGGTTGCTGATGAACAGAATCGGGTCGCCCTGGCTGCGGAAGGAAACGCCGGCGTGTTCGCCACTGAGGAAACCGCTCGACCACAGCCGCGCGCTGATGGCCTGAATCTGCTCCTTGTTCGTCGGCTCGGCGACGAGGACGACGAAGGTCGGCAGGTTCTCGTTCAACGTGCCAAGCCCATAGCTGACCCATGAGCCGATGCACGGCCGACCACCGACCATGCTGCCGGTCTGCATCGCGCAGATGGCCGGCTCGTGATTGATGGCCTCGGTGTGCATCGAGCGGATGAACGCCATGTCATCGACGCACTTTGATGTGAACGGCAGGAGCTCGGTGTTCATCATCAAGCCGCACTTGCCGGCGGGCTTGAACTCCCACTTCGACGGCGCGATGGGGAAACGTTTCTGGCCCGACGTCATCGTGGTAAGCCGCTGGCCCATGCGCACGGAGTCCGGCAGATCCTTGTCGTACCAATCCTTCATCACCGGCTTGTAGTCGTAGAGATCCATCTGCGACGGACCGCCGACCATGTGCAGGTAGATGATGTTTTTCACTTTCGCGGGAAAGTGCGGCAGCGTGGCGCTCACAGGGCCGGCGTCTTCGCCCCACAGCTTCATCGCGGGCCCGAGCAACGAGGCGAGCGCGGCGTAGCCGATGGCGTTCTTGCCGCGGCTGAAGAACTGGCGGCGGGTTTC
>CAMCCU010000016.1 GCA_945872975.1 Pedosphaera parvula Ellin514 | reverse complement strand
ACGCGCTACGCGCAGAACCGCGCGGTCTCGGAAGGTTACCCGATGATTCTGTGGGTTGACGCCAAGCAGCGTACTTACGGGATGCAGGCGCAGACGGGTTATCTCGACGAGGACGACAAGTCCGTCGAATACAAGATCGACGAGACGCTCGAACTGGAAGTCACGAGATCGACGTTCGTCCGCGCCACCTCCACCCAGCGCAACGAGGCGTCGTCGGTGGTCGGGAATCTTCCCTCCATTCGGTTCACGCCGGATGGGTTCTACGCGGACACCAGCCCGGAGCAGATCATCCTTCGCCAGGACGACAAGGAGGAGGTCGTGATCGCCAAGACCGGCAATCGCATCGCTTATGAAATTCAAACCAGCAACCAGCAGAACGCCCGTCGCTAGACGCACCGGCGCCTTCACGCTGGCCGAAGTGCTGGCGGCGCTGACGTTCATGGCCATCGTCATCCCGGTGGCCATCGAGGGATTGCACATTGCGAACCGCGCGGGCGTGGTGGCGCAGCGCAAAACCGTCGCGACGCGCGTGGCGGAGAACGCCTTGAATGAAGCGCTCGTTTCGAGCCAGTCGCAGGGCGGCGCACGCAACGGCGTGGTGCAGGAAGGCGCGGTCGATTATCGCTGGTCGATTCGCTACTCGATCTGGCCGGAGGACTCGATGCGGGTCGTGACAGCGGAGGTTCTTTACTTGGTGCAAGGCCACGAGCACGACGTGCGCCTGAGCACGCTGGTGGGCAACGAGCGATGAACACCGCGCGGCAACTGAAGCGGCAGGATGAGTGCGATACGCTCGCCCTCACCCCGGCCCTCTCCCCCGAGGAGAGGGTGCGCGGAGGAGGCGCTCGGTGGCATCTATGGCGTCGCCGCGTTTCTTGTGCTTTCGGTCGTGGCGAGAATCTTGAAAATGAATTGCGGCTTGGTCGCGCTCCCTCTCCTGGGGGAGAGGGCCGGGGTGAGGGCGGACAACCTTTCCGTCATCCATCACTTCGCGCCTTCACGCTCATCGAGATCATGGTCGCGGTGGCGGCGTTTGCCATCGTGCTCGCGGCCATCAATACGATTTTCTACACCGCGCTGCGTCTGCGGAACTCCACGACTGCGGCCATCGAGAAGGCGCTGCCGATGGAGCACGCGCTCGGCGTCATCCGGCGTGATCTCGCGAACCTGGTGCTGCCCGGCGGCACGATGTCCGGAACGCTCTCGACCACTTCGACGAGCAACAGCGTCGCGGGCCAGGCCAGCCCCAGCTTCTACACGACGACCGGCGTGATTGATGAGAACTCGCCATTCGCTGAAGTGCAGCGCGTGTCGTATCTGCTCGTGGTTTCCACGAACAACGGGATTGGAAAAGACCTCGTTCGCTCGGTGTCGCGGAACCTCCTGCCATCGCTCCAGAGCCAGACCGAGCAGGAGCCTCTGAGGACTGGGGTGCAGACGTTGACGTTCCTATATCACGACGGTTCGCAGTGGCGGGACTCATGGGATTCGACGATCGAGAGCACGACCACGGGTGTTTCGAATGGCCTACCTGCTGCGGTGAAGGTGCAGATTCAACTCGCGACGGAGAACACCAGCGGGAGTCGTGGCCGGTCACGCGAGATGCCGATGGAGCTGGTCGTGCCGCTGGTCACTCAGCAGCGGACCAATCAGGCGGCGCAGGTGGCGGCGGCGGGAGGTGCGCAGTGAAGGTGACGCGCACCCAGCAAAGTCAGAGCCTCCTCACGTCGACTGCTACGCAACGAGGAGAGAGCGGTTCCGTCCTCATCATCGTTCTCTGGGTCGCGTTCGGGCTGATTGCCTTGACGCTCTACTTTGCGAACTCGATGTCCTTCGAGCTGCGCGCTTCGGATAACCGCGCGTCCTCCGTGGAAGCTGATCAGGCGATTGCCGGCGCGGCGCGTTACGTCAGCAACGTGCTGGCGACGGTGAAGGAACCGGCGACGCTGCCGGACATCAACAACTACCGCTCCGAGGCGGTGCCGCTTGGCGATGCAACGTTTTGGATTATCGGACGGAGCGACCGGAATGTGGCGGCGGATCAGGCTTCGTTCGGGCTGGTGGATGAAGCGTCGAAGCTGAATCTCAACGCCCCGTGGCTCACCGTGGACCTGTTGATGAACTTGCCGAAGATGACGGCTGAACTGGCGGGAGCGATTATTGACTGGCGCGACACGGATAGTGACGTGACCGCTGGCGGCGGCGCGGAGGACGAGACGTATCAACGGCTCACTCCTCCTTATCGTTGCAAGAACGCGCCCTTCGAATCGACGGAGGAACTGCGGCTTGTGAACGGTGCTTATCTCGATTTGATTTACGGCGAGGACGCGAACTTGAACGGTGTGTTGGACCCGAACGAGAACGACAGCGACTCGTCGGTCCCGGCGGACAATCGCGACGGGCGAATGGACTCAGGCTTCTTTGAATACTTCACGGCTTACACCCGACAGGCGACGGTGGACCAGTATGGGTCGAACCGCGTGAACGTGACGACGCTCAACACTGTGGCGGGCCGGTGGAGTCTTCAACACGCTTTGAACACGGTGGGAGTTGGCGGCTCGCCAGAGATCTTCGGGCGCGTCCAGAACGCGAATATCAGCAGCGTGCTGCACTTCTACATCGCGAGCCAGATGTCGGAGGAGGACTTCATCAAACTGGAGCCGAGCCTGACGATGACCAACAGCGGCTGGGTAAACGTGAATACGGCAAGCGAAGCGGTTCTCGCCTGTGTTCCCGGCATCGGCCTCGAGAACGCGCCGACGCTCGTGACGTATCGGCGTTCGAACCCCGATCGTCTCAACACGGTGGCGTGGGTCAAGGATGCGCTGGATCAAGCGGTCGCCATCCAGGCCGGGCCCTATCTCACCGGTCGCACTTACCAATTCAGCGCGGACATCGCGGCGGTCGGGCATTACGGGCGCGGCTATCGTCGCGTGAAATACATTTTCGACACGAGCGAAGGTCCGCCGATGATTCGCTTCCGTCAGGATCTGACTCACCTCGGCTGGGCGCTCGGCAAACAGGCGAAGCAAACACTTCTGTCGAACAACGCAACGCGACGATGAACCACTCTATTCTTAACTCACGTCTCAGTTGGACCGCCCTCACCCCGGCCCTCTCCCCTAAGAGAGGGAGCGCGACGAGAGCCGAAACGGGAGGCTATTTTCTTTCCGCATTTCAACGCCTGTCGAACGCGGCACGAGATCTTGATGAAGCGAGATCATTCTTCGCGCCCCCTCTCCTGGGGGAGAGGGCCGGGGTGAGGGCGAGCGTTCATACCATTTCTCCAACCCATCTTTTTCTATGATCGTTCTCCGCAAAAAGCGAATTCCCACGACCGCCCTCGG
Organism: Pedosphaera parvula Ellin514; assembly: GCA_945872975.1. GTDB lineage: Bacteria > Verrucomicrobiota > Verrucomicrobiia > Limisphaerales > JADJPG01 > JADJPG01. Next base: position 22,358 of record CAMCCU010000016.1, on the reverse strand, counting down.
GCTGGCCTTGCACGGCAGCCGGCTGGAGGGCGTGCTGGTCCGGCGTTCCAATGGCTCGATGCAGGTGGTGAAAAGTTTCACCGCCACGCTCGCGCTGAGTCCGCTGACCGGCGACGCCGAGCTGGTCGGGCGCGAGATTCGGAATCACCTCGAACAGGCGGGCATCCGCGAGCGCCGTTGCGTGGTTTGCCTGCCATCGGGCTGGGCGTTGACGCTGGCGACGGAGGTTCCGGACATGCCGCAGGAAGACATTCCCGGCTTCCTGGAGATTGAGGCCGAGCGCGGTTTTCCCTACGGACTCGAAGCGTTGTCCCTTGGCCGCTCAATGTTCCGCGCGACGAGTGGCAAGCAGTTCGCCACGCAGGTCGCGGTGCCGAGCAATCATCTGGAGCAGCTCGAACGCGCGTTGAAAGCGGCGCAGCTCCGGCCCACAAGCATCACGCTCGGAGTCACCGCGCTGCAAAGTCCGGAAAAGGAATCTTCCAACGGCGTGCTGGCGCTGGTTCTGGGCGATGGCAGCGTGGATTTGCAAATCACCTGCGCGGGCGGCGTGGCGGTGCTGCGGTCGCTCGACAGTGTGTATGAAAGCGAGTCCGTGCAGAACCGTCTGTCCACCGACCTGCTCCTGCGCGAGATCAAGATCACGCTGGGCCAATTGCCCGGCGACTTCCGCGATGCCGTGAAGCGCGTCCGCGTGTTTGGCCGCAGCGAGGCGGCGAGACGCTTCGTCAATGAAGCCGCGCCGCGTCTGGAGTTGATGGGCATGAAGGCTGAGCTGGTGGAAGCCTACGCGGCGAATGAGTTCAGCAAGTCCCTGCCGCCGGTCGTGGAGGTGACGGCAGCGTTCAGCGTGGCGGCGCGGTGTGTCACGGGTGCGCCGAAGGTTTTTGAGTTCCTGCTGCCGACGGTCAGCGCGTTCCAGCAGCTCACGCAGCGTTTTTCATCAAGGAAGCTCGGCATGATCGGCGCGGCGGCGGCGGTGCTGCTGCTGCTGGTTGGAGGCGCGTTCTCGGTGCAGCAATACAAGCTGTCCCAGTTGCGATCGAAGTGGGACGGCATGTCCGCGAAAGTACGCGAGCTGGATGAGATGCAGACGCAGATCCGGCGTTTTCGTCCTTGGTTCGACAGCACGTTTCGCAACCTGTCGATTGTGCGCAGGGTTACCGAGGCGTTCCCGGAGGAAGGCGTGGTGACGGCGAAGTCGCTGGAGATTCGGGATGTGTCCGCCGTGAGCTGCTCCGGCGTGGCGAACGACAACCAGGCGCTGCTGAAGATGCTGGAGCAACTGCGCGCGTCGAAGGATGTGCGGGATCTCAAGGTGGACAACATTCGCGGCAAGACGCCGCTGCAGTTTACGTTCAACTTTCACTGGGGCGAAGGAGGCGGCGATGGAAATTAAGAACCGACAGAAGATCATGGTCATTGCCGCTGCGCTGGGCGTGGGGTTCCTGCTGGCCGACAAGCTTCTCATCACTCCGCTGACGGAGGGCTGGCAGGCGCGCTCGAAACAGATTGCGGAGTTGACCAAGCAGGTGAACCAAGGTTCGCTGCTGGTATCCCGGGATTCCGTCATTCGCGACCGCTGGGAGCACATGCGGACGAATACGCTGCCGGCGGATGTCTCCTTCGCGGAGAACGACGTGCTGACGGCGTTCGAGCGGTGGTCGAAGCTCAGCGGCATCAGCATCTCGTCGATCAAGCCGCAGTGGAAGCAGGCGGGCGAGGATTTCATGACGCTCGAATGCCGGGCGGACGCGTTCGGGAACATCGGCGCGCTGACCCGGTTCCTCTACGAGGTGGAGAAGGATCCGCTGGCGCTGCGAGTTGAAGCGGTGGAAATCACCTCGCGCGACAACGACGGGCAGACACTGGCGATTGGCCTGCAAGTGAGCGGGCTGCAACTGGGCGTGGCACCGGAATGAAAACAACTCATCTCATCCTTGGCTGGTTGTTGTTCGGCTCTGCGACTTTGCTGCCGGCCGCTGAGGCGACGAACGGCGTCGTGGCAGCCGTGGTGCCCCGCGGCGATTTCGTGGCGTTCAAAATTGTTGCTGAGCGCAACATCTTCAATCCGCATCGTTCCAAGCGAGCCGGGGATCGGCCGCCGCCGCGCACGGAGCCGGAGAAGCGCGTGAAGATGGACCGCTTCGCCTTGCTCGGCACGATGAGCTACGAGAAGGGGCGTTACGCTTTCTTCGACGGCAGCAGCTCGGACTTTCGCAAGGTGGCCAAGCCGGAGGATTCGATCGCGGGATTCAAGATTACAGAAGTCGCGCCCACCTGCGTGAAGCTGATGCTGACGAACGGCACGTTGCTCGAGCTGTGCGTCGGGATGCAGATGAAGCGAAGCGACGACGCGGACTGGCAGCTCGCGGGCAGGGCGGATGAATCGAACGGGTCCAGCACGGGCAGAAATTCGTCATCTGGACAGTCAACGCCAGAGTCGGACGATGTGCTGAAACGCCTGCTCCAGCGTCGTGAACAGGACGGGGCATCGACCGCTGTGGCACCGGTGGAGGCAACGAAGCCGGAAGAGCCAAAGGCTGCGGCTGCGCCTGGTGAAGCGGATGAGGTGTTGAGGAAACTTTTGCAAAAGCGTGAACAGGAATTGAACAAATGAAAACGATACGAGTGTTGGTTCCACTGGTCAGTTTGCTGGTGTGGACGGGAACCGCCGTCGCCCAGCCTGCTGATGGCGTCCCGAAGCAACCGCCCGCAGAACCGAAGGAGGCGAAGACCGATCCGGCTCCTGTGCCTGCACCTGCGTCGGCCGACGGCGAGAAGGGGCTTCGCATGAACTTCCGCGGCGTGCCGTTGGAGATGGTGCTGGATTACCTGAGCGATGCGGCGGGGTTCATCATCATCCTGGAGACGGAGGTGAAGGGGAAGGTGGATGCGTGGAGCAACGCGCCGCTTGGCAAACAGGATGCGGTGGATTTGTTGAACACGGTGCTGGCGAAGAATGGTTACGCGGCGATCCGGAATGGACGGACGCTGCGCATCATCAGCCGTGCGGACGCGAAGACGAAGGACATCCCCGTGAAGGCGGGAAATGATCCGGAGGAGATCACGAAGTCCGAGGAGATGGTGACACAGATCATCGCGGTGCGGCACGCGAACGCGGCGCAGCTCATCCAGAATCTTCAGCCGCTGATCCCGGAGTATGCGCGCGATTCCTTTTCGGCGAACGAGAGCGGGAACTCGCTGCTCCTGACGGCGACCAAGACAGATGTGCGGCGTGTCGTGGAGATCGTGAAGGCGTTGGATGATTCCATTTCGTCGACGTCGGGCCTGCGTGTCTTTCCGTTGAAGTATGCGGATGCGAAGGCGCTGGCGACGGCGGTGAAGGAGCTCTTCACGCAGCAAACCTCGCAGCAAGGGCAGGGCGGGCGCGGCGGTGGCCAAGGGGGCTTCGGTGGTTTTGGTGGCGGCGGACCTGGCGGCTTCGGCGGCGGCGGGCCCGGAGGCTTTGGCGGTGGTGGTGGCAACAACGGCGGGCGCGGGGGACGCAGCACGGGCGGGGCTTCGACCATCAAGGTGAACGCGGTCGCAGACGAGGAATCGAACTCCCTCATCGTGAGTGCGCCGGAGGACGTGATGCCTTCCATCGAGAGGCTCGTGAAGGAGCTGGATGTCGCTTCGACCGATATCACGGAGCTGCGCGTGTTCCGTCTTTTCAACGCCGACCCGATGGAGATGGCGACGTTGTTCCTGGAGTTGTTCCCTGACGAGACGAGGAGCGGCAACAACCAGAACCAGGGCGGGTTTCAGTTCGGCGGTTTCCGGGGTGGCTTCCCTGGAGGTGGCGGCGGCAATCGGAACGGCGCACAAGGTGCGAACAGCGAGCGCATGAAGAAGAAGGGGCGTGTGAGCGCGGTGGCGGACCAGCGGACGTCTTCCCTCATCGTGAGCGCGGCGAGCGAGCAGATGCCGCAGATTGAGGAGATGATCAAGCAGCTCGATCAGCCCGCGAAGAAGCAGAAGGTCTTCGTCTATTCGCTGGAGAACGCGGATGTCGGGCAGGTTGAACAGATCCTGCGCGACATGTTTGACCGCAGCGGAACGTCCTCCAGCCGCAATTCGCAGAACCAGGGCAGCGCGTTGCAGAATCGCAGCCAGAACAACCAGCAGGGTTCCACGACGAGCGGCGGCGTGGGCAACAACAACGGCGGGTTTGGCGGTGGTGGTGGTGGCGGGCAGCAGCGTTGAACGACGGTTTCACATGAGAAGGAATATTTTGATGAACGTAATCTTGAACGGACGAGGGCTGGCTGCGCTGGCTGTGGGATTTCTCCTGTGCGCTGCGTTGCACGCGCAGGCTCAGCGCGCGACGGGAACGGGCAATCGCGGCAACACGGGGGGGCAGCGCAACACTGGTGGCGGTGGCGGCACGAGCCTGGGCGGTTCCGGCAGCCGTTCCTATACACCGAATGGAACAGTGGGGCAGGCGATGATTTCCGCCGATCCGGAAACCCGGCGGCTCATCGTCATCACCGACGATGACACGAGCCAGTTCATCTCGCAGGTGATCACGAATCTGGACCGGCCAAAGCCGCAGGTGTTGATCAAAGTGGTGTTCCTCGAGGTGACCCATCGGAAGGGATCGGACATCGGCATTGAGGGCGCGCGTTCCAAGGAGATGGGCGGCGGCAACACGGGAGTGGTGAACCAGATCTTCGGGCTGTCATCGCAGGGCGCGAATCCGTCCACGCCCACCATCACTCGTTCCGGCGCGGGCATCTACCAGGTGTTGGGCACGGACTTTCAGGCGACGTTGCGGGCGATTGCGGAGGCGGGCAAGACGGAGGTGCTGTCGCGGCCTTCCATCCTGGCGCGGAACAACCAGCAGGCGGTCATCACCGTGGGCAAGGAGGTTCCGTTGATCACGAACACGCGGTTCGATGAGAACAACAACCAGATCAACACCATCTCGTATCAGGACGTCGGCATCATCCTGCGCGTGACGCCATTCATCTCCACGGACGGCATGGTGGAGATGATCGTGTCGCCGGAGATTTCGGATCTGACAGAGCAGACCGTGCCGATTTCGGGCGGCAGCAATCCGGTCGGCGCTCCGGTGATCTCGAAGCGTTCGGCGGACACCGTGGTGGTGACGCCGGATGGCCAGACGGTGATCATTGGCGGATTGATGTCGAATACGAAGTCATCGATTGATAGCAAGATTCCGATCCTTGGCGACATCCCGTTCCTCGGGAATCTATTCAAACGCAAGCTGCGCGCGGAGGAGAAGACGGAGCTGATGATCTTCCTCACGCCGCATGTGGTGAACCAGCCGACTCAGCTCGCCAAGATGACGAAGGATGAGAAGGCGCAGGTGGAGCTGGCTCCGAACGCATTTACGGAAGAAGAGCTGGAGAAATTCATCGGCGGCCTGCCGAAGAAGGACGAGAAGGCGAAGGCCAAGTCGAAGAAGTGACGGCTTGCCGGACGACACGATCACATGGCCAGAAAGACCCAGCCCGTTTACCTCGCCTTGCTGGCGGTGTGGGGCGTGATCGTCTTCTGGCAGGTGCTGGAGCATCGGCGGGTGCGCGCCTCGGCCGGTGCGGCGCTCATCAACCGTTCCGAGGATATTTCCACCACACTCGGACTCGTCATCCGATCACAGCGTCGCTTTGGTGGCGTTGTTTCCCAGGAGCGCATGGAGACGGCGCTCAATGCACTCCTCAAGTTCGGAGACCTGAAATCTGTCGCACTGCTCAACGCCGCCGGCAGCGTCCTCATCTCCGTCGGCGCGCCTGTTGATCTCGAAGCGACGGGCGTCCTGCAAACCGGCGAGCGCTGGGACGACCACACGGTGACGTTGGTGAACCTGATCGATCTCGGTGCGGGCGTGACGCGCGAAGGTGAAACCAACCGCCCGACCATCGTGCTGCCGCCGAGAGATACGAACAATCCGGCCGGTCCTGAAGATCGAGAGCGCGGAAGATTCGGTCCGCCGCCAGGATTTGCTGATGGCACGAACCCGCCGCCGCGTCCGCCGCCGGATGGCACCAACGCATTCGGCGGACGCGGCTGGCGTCCGCCACCGCGGCGCATGGACGAAGCGGAGTATCAGGAACTGCTCAAGAGCCGCGGCCTGCACGGGCTGGCCATTGCGATGTCCACGGATACGTTCCGGCATACCTGCGGGCAGGACTTGTGGATGCGCTTCATCATTGGCTGTTTCGCCGGCGTGTCCGTGATCGGACTCGGTGTGGCGTGGCGAAACATCGTCAAGTCCTCCGAACTGCAGGTGCGCCTCGTGCGCGCCAGCGAGCTGACTTCGCATCTTAAGGAGATGAACCTCGCCGCCGCCGGTCTCGCGCATGAGACGCGCAATCCGCTGAACATCATTCGCGGAATGGCCCAGATGATTTCGCGCCGGGCGGACGCCTCGACTGAAGTCCGCGATCATTCGCGCGACATCATTTCGGAAACGGACCGGGTGACGGCGCAGTTGAACGAGTTCATCAACTACTCGCGACCCCGGGAGGTGCGCCGTGCGCCGGTGGTGCTGCGTGCCGTGGCGGCGGAGGTCGCGCGCGCGTTGAGCCACGATCTCGATGAGAAGAACATCAATCTCGAGATCAGCGAAGCGCCGGTGACGGTGGAAGCTGATGAGCAGCTCGTGCGACAGGCGTTGTTCAATCTCGTGCTGAACGCCATTCAGGCGGGGACAGACGGCGGGGAGATTCGTGTCGAAGTGATCGAAGGTCCGGGCTTGGAGGCGACCTTGGAAATTCGCGACAACGGACCGGGTGTTGCGCCCGAGCATCGCGCGGAAATCTTCAAGCCTTACTTCACCACGCAGCCGAAGGGAACGGGCCTGGGCCTGGCGGTGGTGCAGCAGATCGTCCGCGCGCACGGCTGGGAAATCGAGTGCGTGCCGAACGATCCCAAGGGTGCCATCTTCCGGATCACGCGCATGAAAGTGACCTCGAAGAATCCTGAACATGGCAGTTGAAGCAACAACGGAAAACGGCGTCTCGCCGCGCATCCTCATCGTCGATGACGATGCCGGCCAGCGCAGCCTGCTGAACGCATTCTTGAAGAGTCAGGGATTCGAGACGGTTCCCGTGTCTTCGGGCGAACGCGCCTTGGATGCTCTGCGGCAACAGAGCTTCGCGATGATGATCTCGGACGTGCGGATGCCGGGCATCTCTGGTTTGGAAACGCTGCGTCGCGCGCGTCGGGAACATGCAGTGCTGCCGGTTCTTTTGGTGACGGCTTACTCGGACATCCGCGACGCCGTCGGCGCGATGCGTGATGGCGCGGTAAATTATCTCTCGAAGCCAATCGATCTCGACGAGCTGCTGGCGAATGTTCGCCAGGCGACCGGCTTGTCGCGCACGGCACCGGTGAAGTTCAGCGAGGACAAGCAGCTTCCGCCGTCGGTCATCTCCCGAAGCCCGCTGATGCAGGCGGTCTTTCGCGATGCGGCGCTGGTGGCGGCGTCGGAAAGCCGCGTCCTGCTCGCGGGCGAGAGCGGCGTGGGGAAGGAAGTTCTAGCGGATGTCATCCACGCATGGAGCGGACGTGCCTCCGGGCCGTTGATAAAAGTGAACTGCGCGGCAATTCCCGAGACGCTGCTGGAGAGCGAATTGTTCGGGCACGAGCGTGGTGCGTTTACTGGCGCGACGGCGCAGCGCATCGGGCGCTTCGAGCAGGCGGCGGGCGGAACGATCTTTCTCGATGAGATTGGCGAGATGTCGCCGAAGCTCCAGGCGAAGCTGCTGCGCGTGACGCAGGACGGGCGGTTCCAACGGCTCGGATCGAACGCGGAGATTCACACGGATGCGCGCATCGTCGCGGCGAGCAACCGGAATCTCGAAGAGGAAGTGAAGGCCGGCCGGTTCCGCGAGGATTTGTATTACCGGCTGAACGTCGTGGAGCTGAGCGTGCCGCCGTTGCGCGAGCGGCGGGAGGACATCCTGCCACTGGCGAACCATTTCATCGCAGAGTTTTCCCAGGGCAAGGCGCGGTTCTCTGCGGCGGTGAACGAATGTCTGGAGCGTTACCACTGGCCAGGCAATGTGCGGGAGCTGCGCAACGCGATGGAGCGCGCGTCCCTTCTTTCGCGGGGTGAACTGATTCTTCCTGATCACTTGCCGAACAAGATTCGCGCCGTGCTGGAGTCGGCTGCGGTGTCGATGTCGGTGCCGGCGGGCGCGCAGTTGGAGGACGTGGAGCGGCAGACGATTTTGCAGACGTTGCAGAAGTGTGGTTTCAGCCGCACGGAGACGGCGAAGGCGCTGGGGATCAGCCGGCGTGCGTTGATCTACAAGTTGCAGCGCTACCGCGAGCTGGGCTGCGAAGTGGACGTGCGTTGAGGAGTTACTGCTCCGGCGAAGAAGTGGGTGAAGTGGAATCGCCGGCCGGCAGGGCGACCTCGATCTTGGACGCCTCCACCTTGAGGTAGTTGAGAATCACGGGCGCGAGGATCATGCCCGGAATACCCATCAGTTTCTCGCCCAGAATCAGTCCGAGCAGGGTGAGCCAGATCGGGTTCTTGATGCGGTCGCCGATGATTTTGCTGTTGAGGAAATATTCGAACTTGTGGATGACGACGAGGAAGGAGAGCGCGCCGACCGCGAGCTTGGGCGAGATGGTAAAGCTGATGGCGACGATGACGGTGTTGCTGATGAGGTTCCCGATGACGGGGAGAAGGCCGCAGAGGAAGGTGACTCCGATGACGACGACGGCGTGCGGCAGATCCACGGCAAAGACGAAGATGGAGGTCAGCGCGGTGTTGATGGTGGAGATGATGATCTGCGCGCCCATGACAGTGACGAAGCTGTGGTAGAACCCGCGGAAACGCTGCGCGATCTCGTCGGCACAGGTGGCGTAGAGGTTGTGCTTCACCGCGTGCGATGCGCGATCGAGCACGACCTGGGCGTTGAAGAAAAGGCTCACGGCGACCACGCAGCCGATGATGAGAAAGATGGCCTGAGTGGTGAGGATCTTGGCGTAGTTCGCGAAGTTGCCGACGTATTTGGCTTCCTTGGCCATGTCCATCGCCTGAGCCTTGAGCTCCTGGAAGTCAGCGAACGGCAGGTCGATGTCGTGGGATTCAGCCCAGGTGATGAAGGAGGGAATGGTGGTCTCGATGATCTTCGGCAGCGCGGTGACGGATTGGTTCGCGAAGTAAGCGAGGCCGGAGCTGATTCCGAGAATGACGATGACGAAGAGCGAGACTGGAATCCATTTGCCGTGCGTGCCGAAGCTCAGCTTGCTGAGGACGAAATAGGAGAATAGCGCGGCGAGCAACGGCGTGGCGAGGTGAAGCCATCCGACGCACACGATCGTCAGGAAGATGAACCAATACGAGATACGGGCCGGCTTCGTCATTTGTGGTGGCCGGGCGAATCAACGGTGCCCGATGCCAAACGCTGTTTAACAGCGGCGGTGGGATGAGGCCAGAGTTTTCGGGGAACTCTGAGTTCAAATGCTTCGCTGTGTGTGGCTGGAGGTCGTTCCAGCAATCGATTCCAGTTACCGGGCCTTTCGGAGCCGCAGCAAAACTATCAGACCAATCACGAGCAGCGCGCTGACGGCCCAGATGCCTGCGTTCGCAGTCGAGGGGAGAAGTTGAAGCGTGATTGCTCCGACGGCTGGTCCGCCAAACAGGCCGATGCCAATCAAGGCTTCGTGGAAGCCGCCGTGCTCGCCTTTCGTGTCGCCGACGTCCATCGAGTAGAACAGCGACGAATAGTAAATCAGCCCGACGGCGAATCCGAAGACGAGCTGGGCTACGATGATGACGACGAGATTCGGCACGAGCAGCAGTGCTGCGAAGCTCACGATCATTCCGCCATACGCCGTCGCCAGCCAGCCGAAGCGATAGTGCCAGCCGCTCCAGGACCAAAGTCCGAGGAACGCGAAGAGACGCGCGAACATCCAGACGGACGCGACGAATCCGGCCTGGCGCGTGGACAGGTTCATCTTGATCGCGAGCTCGGGGATCAGCGGGATGACGGTGTTCATCGCGATGTAGGCGAAGGGATTCGCCAGCCATGCGAGGCGCAGAAAGGTCTTGGCAGTCGCTGGAGCTGCGGGAGGAAGTTCGCTGTGTTTCGGGGCTTGGTCCGCAGGAACGTGGAGATGAAGCATCTTGGATCGGCGATGCAGCCAGAGCGTGAGGACGAACTGGGCGGTGTGCAGGATCGTGGGGAACCAGAACAGGCTGCGCGGGCCGAGCGTTTCGATGAGCGCGCCGCCGGAGAAATACGCCAGCGCCGCTCCTCCGGCCCAGACGACGTTGTAGATGCCGAGCATCTTCACCAGTCCCTGGCGCGTTTCGCCTTCGCTGGTGAGCGCTTCAAGAGTGGGCCAGGTGAAGCAGGTTCCTGCGGTCCACAACAGCATGACCCCGATTTGGGCGGGCAGGCTATGCAGGAAGTAGCCGGCGCCCAGCGCCACTGCCATCGCACCAAAGCCAATGTAGAGCGCGGTGAAATAGCCGCGTCGTTGCCCGAATTTCCCGGCGAACCACGAGACGAAGATGTAGAGAAAGCCGTTGGCGGCGGCGAAGGTGAGGTTCTCGCGATTCCCGAAGCCGAACTCGGTCCGCAGATGAAAGAAGACGTAGCTGAAGTAGTAGATGACGGCGTAGATGTTCAGCCATTCGAGGACGAAGAAACCCGCTTTGAGCTGGCGTGGGGACATTGGGGGGCGTGATGCGTAAAACGTAAAACGTGAAACGTAAAGGGGAGCGTCGGTGGGCTGGGGCTTAGCGGGACACTTCTTCAATGGCCTTGAGGCAATACCATTTCACGGCGCTGGTCATCGGCGGGTCGAGCTTCTCCAGTTCGTCAGGCGCGCACCAGCGGATGTCGTGATGCTCGGCTTCGGCCAGCGCGAGCGTGCCGCCCTTCGGACGCGCCCAGTAAATCATCCCGATGTGTTCGTGGGTGTCGCTGATGCGATGGATGTCGAGGAAGCGGGGTCCGATGAGCGCACGGGTGCCAGGCTCGGTGGTGGGCGGGCGTTCGCCGAGCAGTTCGACGTCGAAGCCGCTTTCCTCGCGGGCTTCGCGCAGGGCGGCTTGCTCGGGATCTTCGTCCAGCTCGATGTGGCCGCCGAGCGGGAGCCACTTGTTCAACTTGCGATGGTGGATCAGCAGCACCTTGCCGTCATGCACCACAAAGATGGCCACGGTGAAATCGATCTTCTCATGAATATGCGCCATGTGCGGGAGACTGAACCACGGATGGCCACGGATGAACACGGATTTCAGAACCGTCCAGACACCGTGGGGCCGGATGAATTCGTTCCTTGTCCGCGCGTCTGCTTTCAGCAAAGTGAACTTCATGAATTTTGATGGTGGTGTGATGAGGTATCTGATGGTGGCGGCGCTGTCGGCGTTGGTGTGTTTTCGCGCGCCAGCAGCGGACACGGATGCCGAGAAGACTGCGCTGGCGGTCGAGGCGCTCGGACGTTTGCAGGGCGTGGACATCAACACCAACCCGAAGCTGAAGGACGCGGTGATGCGTGTGCTGGAGAAGACGCGCGGCACGGCGAACTTCGTGAAGCTCGTTCAGCAGTTCAAGCTGACCGGTCAGAATGTCGGATTGCTCGAAGTTGCCATCGCGCAACCGGCCGGCGAAAGCGGCGTCGAAGCGATGCGGCTGATGCTCGCCAGCGGAGACATGGCTGTCGTTCAGGCGGCATTGGACGGCACGAATGTCGTGGCGGCGAACAAGACGGCCGAAGCGCTCGGCAACATGGCGGAGAAGCAGGTGGTGAAGTTTCTGGTGCCGGTGCTGACCAATCCGAAGCGGGATATTGCGCTCCGCAAGCAGTCGGTGCGGTCGTTGGCCAAGACATCTGACGGTGCCGGCGAGGTGCTGAAGCTGGCGAAGGACGGGAAGCTGGGCGACGACGTTACTTTCACCGCATCGACTGAGCTGAACGCGGTGCGCTGGCCGCAGATCAAAGCGGAGGCGGCGAAGGTTCTCCCGCCGTTGCAGGGCCAGAATGCCGCGCCGCTGCCGCCGATTGGCGAGTTGGTGAAGATGAAGGGCGATATCGCTAACGGGGCGAAGATTTTTGCGAACGCCAGTCCCGGCTGCGCGAATTGTCACATCGTAAACGGACGCGGCATCGAGCTGGGTCCGAACCTTTCGGAGATCGGGACGAAGCTGGGCAAGGACGCTCTCATCGAGGCGATTTTGGAACCGAGCTCGGGCGTCTCCTTTGGCTTCGAGGCGTGGAACTTCGCGCTCAAGAACGGCGACGAGGCTTACGGCTTGATTGCGAGCGAGACGGCGGATGAAGTCGCCGTGAAGGCGGTCGGCGGCATCATCACGCGGCTGAAGAAGAGTGAGGTCGAATCCCGCCAGCAGTCGAAGCTCTCGATCATGCCCGCCGGCTTGCAGGCGGCGATGACGACGCAGGATCTGGTGGATCTGGTGGAGTATCTCGCTTCGCTGAAGAAGCAGTAGCGTGTTTCGCGGATCGAGTTCGGCTCAGCCCGTCTTTCGCGGGGATTGTTCAGCGGCGTTTTTGCAGGCGTCCGCGACCAGGGCGAGCTCTTCGAGGAACTGTTCGCGGCGGGAGGCCGGGACGACGGCGAGGATTTCGGATTGCAGCTCGATGGCCAGCGCCCGGGCCGCTTCGTATTTCGCGCGGCCAGTCTCCAGAAGAGTGATGCGATGAGCGCGTTTGTCTTTCTCGTGCGCCTTGCGCTCGACCAGTCCTGCTTCTGCCATGCGTTGAAGCAGGGAGGCGACGGTGTTCGGATCGCTCGTCATGTGCTGGGTCAGTTCGCGTTGCGTGAGGCCGAGCGGATCACCTTCGAGCAGGGTGCGGAGGACGGTGAATTGGTCCGGGGTAATCTCCAGATGCGCGATGCGCCGACGGAAGGCCTGGTTCAATCCATACCACGCCCGGCGGAGCAAGGGGGGCAGGCGTCGTCGCTCCGGCGCGTCGATGGCGAGCGCGGAGCTGGCAGGGGTTTTCTTTGCAGCGGCCATTTGGTGGGGAGCTTTTAACTCCTAAACTGGCGACGCAGCAAGCTCCGGCTGTCCGCGGGGTGTGATCAGAAGTGGCGGGCAGGAGAGGAAAGGTGGGACTCGTCGCGCTGCGACGAGTAGCGCTGCGACGAGTAGCGCCGCGTCCAGCGGCGCAACGAACTTGCGGCTGCCCGGCGCAATCAATCGCTTCACCACCCGCTGAACGCGGGTGGAATTGTCGCAGCGCGACAATTGCCACCTGCCCGCCCGCTACTTCCGATCATTCACACCCCTGTCCGCGCACCGCATCTGATTTGAATGAACTTCAACAATCATACGTATAGGTATTATTCCGGTTGCAAACGTCGGGTGCCTGCTCAATAGTGCGCCGGGTCACATGGATCCCTCTGCCGGTTGCGAACAGGTCAGCAGTTGAATTTGCGTCAGCCAACGTCGAAAAACTTATGAAACGGTCGCTTTTGAACGTCGCCAGTCTTCTTGTCCTCGCGGTCATCACCAGCAGTTCACTTTCCGCCGCGCCGGTTCGCGGCTGGCTGGATTGGCGCGGGCCGCAGCGGCTCGGCACGTCGTTGGAGAAGGGATTGCCCGACAAGGTGGACGCGAAAGCGGCGCTCTGGACGGCGGAGTTCCCCGGACAATCCGCGCCGGTGATTGCCAACGGCAAGCTTTACATCAATGGCTTCCTCGGTGAAGGCCCGGACTTGCAGGAGGTCGTGTCCTGCTTCGATGCGGAGACGGGCAAGAAGCTCTGGGAACATCGCGAGAACGATTTCCTCTCGGACATCATCTACCTGCGCTACTCCACGTCGTCGCCATCCGTCGATGCCGAGACAGGCAACGTCTATGTGCAGGGAACGCAGGGGTTGCTGATGTGCTTTAGCGCGGACGGCAAGCTGCTCTGGAAGCGCTCGATGATGGAGGAGTTTGGACGGCTGACTTTCCCCAATTCACGCACCGCATCACCAATTCTCGACCAGGACATCGTCATCACGCGCGGCATCACATCGTCGTGGGGCGCCTATGGACCGGCCGGCGATCGCTTCTATGCGTTCGACAAGAAGACGGGCGAACTCGTCTGGAGCAGCGCGCCGGGGGATCGTCCCCAGGACAACACGTTCTCGCATCCCTGGCTCGACTTTTGGAATGGCCAGCGAGTTCTGTATTCGGCGGGCGGCGATTGCTCATTGCTCGCAATCAATGCGCGTACGGGCGAACCGCTTTGGCGTGTAAAGGTCGCGAAAGCTGGTGCCAAAGGCGGCATCAATGCCGCGGTGATTCGGCACAAGGGCAACCTCGTCGTCATTCATGAATCGGAGAACCTTGATTCGTCCGAGATCGGGCGCATGGCGGCGTTCAAAATTCCAACGAGCATCACGAAGACGAACCCGCTCGTGCCGCATATCTTTGATGTGAAGGAGCTGGAGCAGTGGCGCAATGAGGTCGGTTCGCTCGCCACGTCGCCCGTCCTGGTGGGTGACACGATTTATGAAGTCAACGGCACCGGTGACCTCTGCGCCGTGGATGCGAACACCGGCAAGGTTCTCTGGAAGCACAAGCTCGCCATCGAGCAGCGCCAAAGCTCGGCGTTCTACGCGGACGGCAAGCTCTACGTCGCGATGTATATCAGCATGCAAGGTGCGGAGAAGGTCGGGGCGGGCGGCGGAGATTCGGGCGGCAATGGAGATTTGTTCGTCATTAAACCGGGCGCTACTGGCTGCGAGATTCTCAGCCAGACGACGCTCGACGGGCGCTGTTACGGCTCGCCCGTCGGCTACAACGGCAAGCTCTACGTGCAGACGGACAAGAAGCTCTATTGCTTCGGTCGCAAGGGAAACAATCCCGGTCTCGCGCCGGAGCCGGAAGAAACGCCGTGGCCCAAGCCCGGTCCGAAAAAGTCCCTCCAGATCGTTCCTTACGAAACCTTGCTGAAGCCCGGTGGCGAGCAGACCTATCGCATCCGCGCGCTCGACGCGAATGGCTTCACCGTCGAAGAGAACCTCGATGTGAAGTCAGCGAAGTGGGAGAGCTTTGTGCCGCCGACCGCGCTGGTGAAGGCTTACGCGAAGGCGACGTTTGATGCAGACGGCAAGCTCACCGCCGCCAAAGATCCCGTGCCGAGCGCCGGGCAGTTTCAGGCGACGGCGGGCGACCTCAAGGGCTACATCAAAGTCCGCATCATGTCGTCCGTCCCGCTCAAGCAGGACTTCGAGTCGTTTCAACTGAGCAACATGACGACGAACACGGTCGAGCCGCCGACGGCGTTCAACTATCCGCCGCTGCCGTGGAATGGCGCGCGTTTCCGCTTCGAGGTTCGCGAGAAGGAAGTCGATGGCGTGAAGACGAAGGCGTTGTGCAAGACGATCGAGAACAAGCTGTTCCAGCGCGGCACGGTCTTCATTGGCCATCCCGACATGAAGAACTACACCATCGAGGCGGATGTCTTGAGCGATGGTAACAAGCGCAAGATGTCCGAGGCGGGCGTGGTCAATCAACGCTACGTCATCGTGTTGAAAGGCAATTCGCAGGAGTTGGAGATCAATTCCAACCTCGAACGCTTCAAGCACTCGGTGCCGTTCAAGTGGACCGCGAACACCTGGTATCGCCTGAAAGCGCGCGTGGATGTCGCAGCGGACGGCAGCGGCGTGGTCCGCGCGAAGGCTTGGAAGCGCGGCGACGCGGAGCCGGAGGCGTGGGCCATCGAGGTGCCGCACAAGCAGGCGCACCCGAATGGTTGTCCTGGAATCTTCTCCTTCGCGCCGCAGGACATGCGGACGTATCACGACAACATTGTGGTGACGGCAAACCAGTAAACATTTTCGGCTGACGAACTCGATACCGCCCATCAGATAAGACTCATGAAAACGCTCCCTCTTCTCACAGCGGCGCTGATTGCCAGCGGGCTTGTTACCTCGACCTCCGGCGTTGACTGGCCCGCGTGGGGCGGCAACGACCTCGGGCGAAACATGTATTCGCCCGCGAAGGGCTTGCCCACCGAGTTCGACGCCGGCAAGCCGAAGCCCGGCAGCGACGAGATCGATCTCAAGACGACCAAGAACGTGAAGTGGGCGGTGAAGCTCGGCTCGCAGAGCTACGCGAATCCGACCGTGTTCAACGGCAAGGTTTTCGTGGGCACGAACAACGAGACGCCGCGCGACCCGAAGCATGTGGGCGACCGCTCGATCATGATGTGCTTCGACGAGAAGACGGGCGCGTTCCTCTGGCAGCTCGTGGTGCCGAAGCTGAAATCCGGCAAGGTGAACGACTGGGAAAACCTCGGCCTGTTCTCGTCGCCCGTGCATGACGGCAAGTATCTCTACATCGTGACGAGCCGCTGCGAAGTGCTCTGCCTCGACATCAACGGCATGGCCGACGGCAACGACGGCCCTTACAAGGACGAGGCCAAGTATGTGGTGATGGATACCGGCAAGGCGCCCATTGAGCCGGGGCTGAAGGACGCGGACATCATCTGGCGCTACGACATGATGGATGAGCTGGGCGTGTTCCCGCACAACGCCTCGAACTGCAACATTCTCATGCTCGGTGACCTCATCTATGTCTCCACATCGAACGGTCAGGACTGGACACACGTCAATGTGCCTTCGCCGAACTCCCCGAGCTTCATCGCGCTGAACAAGAAGACTGGCGCGCTCGAAGGCGAGGATGATGCGAAGATTGGGCCGCGCATTTTCCACGGCCAATGGTCCTCGCCCGCCGCCGGTCAGGTGAACGGCAAGTGGCAGGTCTATTATGGTGGCGGCGACGGAGTGCTCTATGCCTTCGACCAGAAGCCGGTGAAGGACGGCGACACGACTTTGCTCAAGACCGCGTGGCAGTTCGATTGCGTGCCGGCGGAATACAAAGTCAAAGACGGCAAGCCGATCAAGTATCCGGCAGCGGAAGGCCCGAGTGAGATCAACTCCACGCCTGTCTTCTACAAGGGCAAAGTCTATGTCGCCATCGGCCAGGATCCGGAGCACGGCGAAGGCGTCGGTCGCTTGCTGTGCATCGACCCGACCGGCACCGGCGACGTGACCAAGACGAAGCTCGTGTGGGACTACAAGGGCATCAAGCGCAGCATCAGCAGCGTGAGCATCGACCCCGCGAACGGACTGCTCTTCATCGGTGACTTCTCCGGCTTCGTGCATTGCCTCGATGCGGACACGGGCAAGCTGAACTGGGTCCACGACATGAAGGCGCACATGTGGGGCAGCACGTTCGTCGCGGACGGCAAGGTGTATGTCGGCGATGAAGACGGCGACTTCGCCGTGCTGGCCTCCAGTAAGGAAAAGAAAGTTCTCACGGAAGTGAACCTGGGCTATCCGGTTTACGGCACACCCATCGTGGCCAACGGCGTGATGTATGTGATGAACCAAAGCTATCTCTACGCCTTCCAGGATTCGAACAAGACGGCGAAGGACGAAGTGCCGAAGATTGACGCGAAGTAATCCGTTTGCTTTCACCTCGCGCCGCATATCCTGAGAACTGATTTAAGACCATGACCACCACTGTTTCCCCCGAAGCCATCAAGGCCGCGCAAGCCCAGCTCGACGCGCACCTCAAAGAAATCATCCACTGGCATTTCAGCCCCGAGACCGGCTGCCCGTACTGGCTCGACTGGATGAAGACGAACTTCGATCCGCGCAAGGAGATCAGCTCCTTCGGGGACATGCTGAAGTTCTCGCACTTCGCTGACGAATCGTTGCGCGATCTCCAGCCGGAAGTCTGGGTGCCGGCGGAGTTCAAGGGCAAGCCGTTCAACATTTTTGAAACCGGTGGCACCACCGGCATGCCCAAGCAGCGCATCGGCTGGAACGACTTTCGCGTCGATTACTCCGAGTTCAGCGATAAGATTTCGGACGAACATTTCCCGCGCGGCGGCGCATGGCTGATGATGGGACCGACCGGTCCACGCCGTCTCCGTCTCGCCATCGAGCATCTCGCAAACGTGCGCGGCTCGTCCTGCTACTTCATCGATCTCGACCCGCGCTTCGTGAAGAAGCTGATCTCGAACAAGCAGTTCGATGTCGCCAAGCAATATATGGCGCACGTCGTGGATCAGGCGGCGACGATTCTCAAGCACCGCAAGGTTTCCGGTCTCTTCACCACGCCGAAGCTGCTCGAAGCGATCGCCGAGAAGGTGGACCTGTATGAAGCCGGCATTCGAGGCGTGTTCTGCGGCGGCACTTCGATGAAGCCGCAGGAAGTACGCTTCATCGTCGAGGAGCTGCTCGAAGGCCGCATCGGTTTCTACCCGACTTACGGCAACACGCTCATGGGTCTCGCCGCCAGCGTGCCGCTGCTGCCCGAAGACAACTTCAGCATCACCTATTACGCACCACAGCCGCGCGCCGTGCTTCGCGTGGTGAATCCGAACAAGACCGACGAGACCGTCGCCTATGGCGAATGGGGCCGCGTCGAGCTCAACACGCTCACGAAGGAATTCTTCATGCCACGCTTCCTTGAACGCGATGAGACTATCCGCCGCGCCCCGCGCGCGCCGTATGCCTGGGATGGCGTAGGTGATGTCCGTCCGTTCGGCGCGATGGAGAAGAACATTGTCGAAGGCGTGTATTAAATTGATCCAGCTCTCGCCTGAAACGCCATGAACGTTCCGCACATTCCCGTCCTCCGCCTCGGCCGCAGCTATGAGAGCCTCGACAAGTTCGAGGTGAAGAACCATCGCACCGGCGAGCTCATGGCCACCGTGTCCAGCGTCAACGCCGGCATCATTCGCAAGGATCTCGGCAAGCTCGCCGCCGCCCGCGCCTCGTTGAAGAAGTTCACCTGCGCCCAGCTCATCGAGCTTTCGGCGAAGGCCGGCGAACATTTCCTGAACGGCACGCTGCCGTTCGGCGACAAGGGTCACACGCAGACCGCGCAGCAATACATCGAGACGCTGAGCGCCACGAGCGGTCTGCCGCATGTGATGGTGAAGCGCAACATGGCGAAGATTCACCACGCGCTGACGAACATGAAGACCGTGCTCAACGGTCTCTCGCGTGGACTCGATCTCTCGATCATCGACGCTGGCTACGGTGAGCAGTTCGGCACCAAGCTGACCTTCTGCCCGACCACTCAGGCGCTCGGCCTTGTGATGCCGAGCAATTCGCCGGCGGTGAATTCGCTCTGGCTTCCGGCCATCGCGCTCAAGACGCCCGTCATCATCAAGCCCGGCAAAGAAGAGCCTTGGACGCCGTATCGCCTCATCCAGGCGTTCATCGCGGCGGGTGTCCCGGCGGAGGCGTTCGGCTTTTATCCGACCGACCACGACGGCGCGGGCGAGATTCTTAAAAGCTGCGGACGCGCGCTCATCTTCGGCGACAAGAACACGATGGCACAGTATGCGAACAATCCCGCCATCCAGCTTCACGGCCCTGGCTGGAGCAAGGTGATCATCGGTGAGGATTGCATCGAGAACTGGCGCGATTACCTCGACGTCATTGTCGGCGCGATCAGTGACAACGGCGGACGCTCCTGCATCAACGCCAGCGCGGTTGTGGTCCCGAAGTATGCGGCGGAAATCGCGGACGCCCTCGCGCAGAAGCTCGGCCCCGTGCAGCCGACGACGCCTGAGGATCCGAACGCGCGCCTCTCCGGCTTTGCGAACGTGAAGATGGCGGATTTCATCGACGCGCAGATCGACGACAGCCTCAAGACCCCCGGCGCGACAGACGTGACCGCGAAGTATCGGAACGGCCCGCGCAAGGCGACGTTCGAAGGTGGCGTCTATATGCGCCCGACCATCGTGCTGTGCGACAGCTTCCAGCATCCACTGGCAAACAAGGAATTTCTCTGCCCCTACGCCAGCGTGGTGCAGGTGCCGCAGTCCGAGATGCTCAAGCAGATGGGCTACAGTCTCGCTGTCGCTGCCATCACGAAGGACCCCGGCTTCACCGACCAGCTCCTGAATTGGCCGGAGATCGAGCGCCTGAACATCGGACCCATCTCCACGATGCACGTTTCCTGGGATCAGCCGCACGAGGGAAACATGTTCGAGTTCCTCTGGAAGCGCCGCAGCCTCGAGCGCGGGTGGTAAGCTGTTCCTAAAAACAAAGTGCCGCTGGACCTTGTGTCCAGCGGCACTTGTCTTTTCCGGAGTCTGCTACTTCAGATCACCGTCCCATGCGGCACCACGCCGTTCTTGGGGATGATCACGACGCCGTCGCGGATGTGGTAGAGAGGATGATCGAGTTCCTTGGGCTTGCCTTCCGGGCTGATGACGACGTTGTCACCGATGCGCGCGTTCTTGTCGATGATGGCGTTCTCGATTCGAGTGTTCTGCCCGATGCCGATGCGAGGTTTTCCGACGAGCTCGTTCTCCATGATGCTCGCGTGGCTCTCGTAGTAATCGCCGCCCATCAACACCACGCGGTTCAGCTCGCTGCCATTTCCCACCACGCTGCGAATGCCGACGAGCGAGTGGCGGATGGTGGAGTGATTGATGATGCAACCATCGCTGACAATCGCGTGGTCGATGGTCGCGCCGTTGATCTTGGTGCCGGGGAGGAAGCGCGGGCGCGAGAAGACCGGGGCGGCCATGTCGAAGAAATTGAACCTCGGCAGTTCGCTGACGAGATCGAGGTTCGCTTCGAAGAAGGAGCCGATCGTTCCGATGTCCTCCCAGTAGCCTTGGAAGACGTAGGAGAACACGCGGTGCTGGTTGATGGCGTCCGGGATGATGTGCTTGCCGAAGTCGGTGTGGTTGTTGTCGAGCAGCCGGACGATGAGGTCGCGGTTGAAGACGTAGATGCCCATCGATGCGAGCAGGAAGTCTTCGTCGCCCTCGATGCCGAGCTGGTCGTAGGAATCGCGGGGGACTTTCAGCGAGTCCAGCACACTCTCTTCCTTCGGCTTCTCGACGAACTTCACGATCCGCTTCTCCTCGTTGATCTGCATGATGCCGAGACCCTGGGCCTGGTCGCGAGGCACGGGAATCGTGGCTACCGTCAGGTCCGCATACGTCTCGATGTGCTGCGCGATGATGCGGCGGAAATCCATCCGGTAGAGCTGGTCGCCGCTGAGGATGACGAGGTACTCGAAGTCGTGATTGAGGAAGTGCGTGAGATTCTTGCGGACGGCGTCAGCGGTGCCTTCATACCAGGACGTGCTGGTCGGGGTCTGCTCCGCTGCGAGGATTTCAACGAAGCCGCCGGAGAAGTGGTCGAACTTGTAGGACTGCGAAATGTGGCGGTGCAGCGACGCGGAGTTGAACTGCGTGAGAACGTAGATCCGCTTGAGATTCGAGTTGATGCAGTTCGAGATCGGAATGTCCACCAGACGGTATTTGCCGGCGAGTGGAACGGCGGGCTTGGAGCGTTCCTTGGTCAACGGAAAGAGGCGCGTGCCGGCTCCTCCGCCCATGATGACGGCGAGGACGTTGCTGGTGTTGGGCGACATTCTTTTGCTTTGAGATGACATAAATTTCGCGGCTTGCGGGCAGTGACGAGACTTCTATACCTTGCGCGACTTGAGTAGGGCAAGAGGCATCCGATAAGGAATGGAGTGTTTGGGCAATTGAAGCAATGTGGGCCGACTTTTGGCGCGGATTCGCCGGCTCCAGGCAACACTGTATTGCTTTGTTCCTGACAATTTTTAAGGACCTATGTGCGGCATCGTCGGCTACGTCGGCAAACAACAGGCGGCTCCGTTAATCCTCGAAGGATTGCGGCGGCTGGAGTATCGCGGCTATGACAGCGCGGGCATCTCGGTGCTGCGCGACAAGGGGGTCCATACCCTCAAGAAGAAGGGCAAGATCGACGAGGGGCTGGCCAAGTTGCTCGACGCCAAACCGCTGCTCGGCGTCATTGGCGTCGGCCACACTCGCTGGGCCACCCACGGCCCGCCGTGTGACGAAAACTCCCATCCGCACTACGACGAGTCGGGGCGCATCGCGGTCGTTCACAACGGGGTGATCGAGAACTACGATCGACTCAAGGAACGTTTCAAAGGACACACCTTCAAATCCTCCACCGACACCGAGGTCCTGGCGCATCTCATCGGGGAGCATTACGAAAAGGTTCTTGCGCAGGAAGCCGCCGGCCATCCACTGACCAAGACCGACACGCATCCGCTGGCGCAGGCGGTGATGGACGCGCTCCGGGAAGTCATCGGTGCCTACGGCATCGCGGTGGTGTGCTCGGATTATCCGGATGTCATGGTCGGTGCGCGACGTGGCTCTCCGCTGATCGTCGGCGTGGGCAAAGGTGAGAATTTTCTCGCGAGCGACGCCACTGCCATCGCTTCGCACACGCGCGAAGTCATTTACCTGAACGACTATGACGTGGTGACGCTCACGGCGGACCGCTTCATCGTCGCCAATCTCGGCAACGACACGGCCAAGGTGCAGATCAGCAAGCTGGAGTTCGACGCCGAAGCGGCGGA